>CAMLEF010000213.1 GCA_946478675.1 uncultured Flavobacteriales bacterium
CTGGACGAAGCCGGCTGGAAAGACACCGACGGCGACAATGTCCGCGACAAGATGATCGACGGCAAGAAAGTGCAATTCGCATTCGACTTCCTCGTCCCCCCCGGCA
Source organism: uncultured Flavobacteriales bacterium (assembly GCA_946478675.1). The sequence continues at coordinate 107 of CAMLEF010000213.1, forward strand.
ACCCGGTGGTGGTAAGCATTGCGAAAGACGCGAAGAACGCCATGCACAAAGCGGGCGTGGAAGTGAACCTCGTCATGGTCGATGGCGGCACGCTGCAGAGCACGGTCGATACACGCCAGTTCGACATGGTGTTCTGGTCGTGGGGCGGCTCTTCCGGTCCGGAAGATTACAAGCAGATCTGGAGCTCCTCATCGTGGGCGAACAAAGGTTCCAACTTCACCGGTTTCGGCACGCCCGAGTCCGACGCGCTCATCGAGAAGATCCGCGTAACGATCGAAGATTCCGCACGCATCCCGATGGAGAAAAAGCTCCAGGAGATCGTTTACGACGAGCAGCCGTACATCTTCCTGTATTCGATTCCGACCAAGATCGCCATCCACAAACGCCTCGACCACCCGGATATGTACTACGACAAGCCGGGCGTGTACCTGAGCAACCTGCGCCCGATGACGGCCGGTACGATGGCGACCACGATGGCCCCCTGATATGCTGAAATACATCGTCCGCAGGATCCTCGTTTTTATCCCGACCCTGTTCGCCATCTCGCTGCTCGCTTTCCTGATCAGCACCGGCGTTCCCGGCGATCCTGTGGAGAACATGATTACCGGCGGTAGCAACGGAGAGACGGGGAACGTGCTGAATGAAAAGACCGACCAGGCCAAGCGCGAGCTGCGCCACGAGATCGGCCTCGACCTGCCTGTATTTTATTTTTCCGTCACCGCCATGGCAACGCCCGATTCGTTGTTCCGCGTGTACGATCCGAACGAGCGCAACAACCTCGAACGGCTCATCAGCCGCTACGGCAACTGGGAAAAGATCAGCGCGTGGTACCTCGACGTTGTGGCGTTGCGGCGCGCCATCCGCTTGAGCGTTCCCGACAGCACGGCAATGGCGCAGCTCGGCAGCGATTCCGTCAATACGCTCATCGACCGCGCGCAGCAGGATGCGTTCTCGCTTCCGCTGACCAGCGACGAAACGATCATTCAAACGAAGCTCGCGCGTCTCGATGCCATTTGTCATTCGACAGCCGCACTGGGCGCACATGATTTTTTCCGGGAAGTGAACGATCGACAAAAATCTGCGGGCGCTTCGTGGAAAGCGGTGCTCGCGAATACGACGACCTGGAAAAATTATGTGCCTACGATCCACGGTTACGCGAACAACCAGTATCACCGCTGGCTGTTCGGCGACGGCAACTGGCTGACGGGCAACAACGCTAAATTCTCGAAAGGCGTCATCCGCGGAGACTTCGGCATTTCGTATACGCCTAACCGCAAACGCATCACGGAGATCATCGGCCGCGCGTGGAAATGGTCGCTGCTCTTCACGCTGCTTTCGGTTTTCTTCGCGTACCTCATCAGCATCCCGGTCGGCGTGCAGGCCGCGATGAACCGCAACGGATTTTTCGATCGCTCTTCCTCTGTGACGCTGTTCATGCTGTATTCGCTGCCGTCGTTTTTCCTCGGCACGTTGCTGCTGATCACTTTCAGCAATCCATCCGTGATCGATCTTTTCCCTTCGAACGGCGTGCGTCCCGATGCGGGTTATCCCGAAGGCGCAAGTATTTTGGAAAAGCTGCGCATCTCGCTCCCCTACCTCGTGCTGCCGCTGATCTGCTACACGTATAGCTCGCTCGCTTTTCTCAGCCGGACGATGCGTGTCGCCATGCTGGAGATCACCACGCAGGATTACATCCGCACGGCGCGTGCAAAAGGATTGCCGTGGCGAAAAGTCGTTTACAAGCATGCGCTGCGTAATGCGCTCTTCCCGATCATCACCGTGTTCTCGAATATTTTCCCGGCAGCCATCGGCGGTTCCGTGATCATCGAAACGATCTTCGGCATCCCGGGAATGGGCAAAGAAATTGTCGACGCGATCTACGCCAAAGATTATTCGCTGATCATTTGCGTCTTCACGCTTTCGGGATTGCTCACGCTCGTCGGTTTTCTCGTCGCCGACATCCTGTACGCTTTTGTTGATCCGAGAATTTCGTATTCGAGAAAGTGATGGAGGAAACGAAAAACGCACCGGAACAAACACCCGCGAAGCCCGAAACGGTCATGCCCGAATTCAGCTTCCGGAAACATGCGTGGCGGCAATTCAAAAAGAACAAGCCTGCGTATGTGTCGCTGTACGTGCTCGGATTTCTTCTCATCGTTGCCGTGTTCGCGCCGGTACTGGCGAACGAGCGGCCGCTGTACACGAAATACAAAGGACAGACGTTCTTCCCGGCGTTCACGTTCAAAACGAATTACATCTTCACCGATCCTTCCACCGGCCAGGAAGAAAACCTGCAGCTCGACATCGCCGACTGGAAACGCATGCCGCTCGAGTCCGTCGTGTGGGCGCCGATTCCGTGGTCGCCGGCACCTGCACCGGGCGACGACAACAACAAAGGTTTCGTATCGCCGGGCGGCCCGCAGAAATTTATCGACGCGAACAACGACACGCTGGACATGCCGAAGCGTTTCCGTCATTTGCTCGGCACGAACGCCACCGGAGAAGACCTGCTCGCCGGTTTGATCCACGGCACGCGCATTTCATTGAGCATCGGTTTGCTCTCGATGGGCATCGCTTCGGTGATCGGGTTGTTCCTCGGCGCGATGGCCGGTTATTTCGGCGACGACCGCGTACACACGACACGTGCGCGCTTCTGGATGATCGTGCTGAGTCTGCCGCTGGCGTGGTTCTACGCGTTTCACGTGCGCAGCTTCGCGCTGACGGATGCGATGGGTCAATCGGGATTTGCGTTCCTGTTGCAATTACTGATCAGCATTGCAATCGCGATTGCGGTGGTCTGGCTGTTCTCTTTTACCGGAAGAAAAATTTCCAAAGGAAGCTTCCTCGCAAAACCGGTGAATGTGCCCGTCGATTCGATCATTTCGCGCGGAATGGAAATTCTCAATTCCATCCCGATCCTGATCCTGCTGATCGCGCTGGCCGCGCTCGTGAAAAAAGAATCGATCATCTACGTGATGGTGATCATCGGGCTGACGTCATGGACCGGCATCGCGCGTTTCACCCGGGCGGAATTCCTGCGCATCCGCGAGATGGATTACATCCAGGCCGCACAGGCGATGGGATTGCCGGAGCGCCGCATCATTTTCCGTCACGCGCTCATCAACGGCATCGCGCCTTCGCTCGTGTCCATCGCTTTCGGAATTGCAGCGGCCATTGTCGTCGAGTCGAGCCTTTCTTTCCTCGGCATCGGCGTTCCGAAAGATCTTCCCACGTGGGGCCGTTATCTTTCCGAAGGACGCGAACGGTTCTCCGCCTGGTGGCTCGTCATCTTTCCCGGCCTCTTCATCTTCGTCACCGTAACGATCTACAACCTCATCGGCGAAGGACTTCGGGATGCACTCGATCCGAAAATGAAGAAGTAAGCCTGAAGTTTAAATTCGGGTTATAAGCTTGTTCGAGCGGAGTCGAGAACCTTTCACATTACAATGCAACAGGTTCTCGACTCCGCTCGAACAAGCAGGGTAAAATTGAGACGCTCCCTGAACCTTGAACCCGAAACGTTGAACTTTTATTTCCGGACTCTTTCGAGATTCAATGAATTCGTCGGATCGATCATCAGCCCGGTTACGTTTTTCTGCACGAGGCGCACGACGCGATCGTAGTACAGCGGCACAACCGGTGATTGATTCACGAGGATCTGGTCCATGCGCAGGAAGAGATCGCTGCGGATGGAATCGTTCTGCTCGACGAGACAACGTTCGTACAGACGATCGAATTCATCGTGCGAGAAATGCGTGTAGTTCGGTCCGCCGGGGCTGAAATGCTTGCTGTAGAAAAGCGCCATGAAATTTTCCGGGTCCGGGTAATCGCCGATCCAGGATTTACGAAAGAAAGCGAGCTTGCCGTCAGCAGCGCCCGACTTGAACGCATCCGGCAGCATCACATCGACTTTCACCGGGATGCCGATCTCGTTGAGCTGGTGGCTGACTTCATCGGCGATGTCGAGATACGATGCGGTGGTCGAGAGCGTGAGCGGCTGCAATCCTTTTCCGTTCGGGTAGCCCGCCATGTCGAGGAGCTGTCGCGCGCGATCGGGATCGTAAGTAAATCCTTCGAGCTTCTTCGGATCATACGCATGCATTTCGGGCGGAAGGAATCCGTAGTTCGCCGGCGTGCCGAGATTGTTACGACGGAAGCGAACGATCTTGTCGCGGTCGATGGCGCAGTTGATCGCTTCCCGCAGCAGCGTTTTGTTTTGCGCGGTCATCTGCGCTCCGAAAATATCGGTCGGGATGTAAATGCCGAGATAATCCGTTTTGAGAAACGGCGCGGATTGCAGCACGAATTTATCTCTCAGCGCAGCTTTGAGCGTGCCGTCTTTCTCAAGTGTCTTCTCTTTGTTGATCGCATCGATGCCGGTGATCATGTCGAGATCGCCGCTGAGCAGCTGCATGTACGCCGATTCCGGATCGCGGATGAAGCTCACGGAAACCAAATCGAGGTACGGCAGACGATTGCCCTGCGCGTCGAATTTGAAATAGGTGGGATTCTTTTCGAAGACGAGGCTCGTTTTGTCTTTCCAGAATTTCAGGCGGAACGGTCCGGTGCCGACCGGGTGCAAACCGAAATCTTTTCCCCAGAACTGCACGACTTCACGCGGCACGACGGAAAAATATTTCATCGTCAGAATGCCGAGGAACGGCTTGAACGGTTTGCGCAGATGAATGACGAACGTCGAATCGTCGGACGCTTCAAGACCGCTGCTGCCACCGTCGTGCGCGATGACATCCACCAGCGAAGACGCGTTGGAAATGCTCTTGTCGAAAAGACGGCTGAAGCTGAACACGAAATCCGAAGCGGTCACCTTGCGGCCCTTTCCACCGGGAAACTGCGGATCATCCTGGAACGAAACGTCGCTGCGGAGATGGAATGTATACTGCATGCCGTCGTCGCTGATCTCCCAGGTGCGCGCGAGACACGGCTGCACATACATTGCCGTATCCATCTCGACGAGCCCGTTGTACAGCTGGTTCAGCGCCCAGTTATTCTCGAACGAACCGGCCATCACAGGATCCAGCGAGCTCACGTCGCCCAATTCATTAAAACGAAAAACCTGCCGCGTGTCTTTTTCCTTCTCACCGCCGCCGCACCCGGAAAAGAAAATTCCGGCAGCACCTGCCATACAAACCGCAACAAAAAATACAGGCGTTTTCATAGTGATCGTTTTATCGAACAAGTTTACCAAAACCGCAGCCCGGCAGTCAATCGACAGAAGCTGGTCTTTTAAACAGGGTTATTAACAGAAGAAAAAAAAGGTCATTCGGAAATTCGGTCATTCGGAGCGCGTATTAAAGCAGAGCTCATGTCTTATTGCTCAGGTTATGTACAGATCGCGTCGGAATTTCCGAATGACCCAATGCCCGAATTCCCTCAAATTCTTCCCATCATAATTAGTACCTTTGTCCCCATGAATCCGGCCCGCACGGTTGCTTTCCACACATTAGGCTGCAAATTGAATTTTTCCGAGACTTCGGCGATCGGCCGTCAGCTGCGCGCTGCTGGTTTTGAAAAGCGTGAATTCAAGGAAGGCGCCGACGTGTTCGTGATCAACACCTGCTCCGTCACCGATAACGCCGACAAGGAATGCCGCAAGATCGTTCGCGATGTGCTGAGCGTTTCTCCGGAAGCGTTCGTCGTCATCATCGGCTGTTATGCGCAGCTGAAACCGAAAGAGATTTCGGAGATCGAAGGTGTAGACCTCGTACTGGGCGCAACGGAAAAATTCAATCTCCCGCATTACCTCGAAAATCTTCGCAAACGCGAGCATGCCGACGTGCACTCCTGCGAAGTTTCCGAAGCCAATACGTTCGTAGACGCCTGGTCGTTCGGCGACCGCACACGCGCTTTCCTGAAAGTTCAGGACGGCTGCGATTACACGTGTACGTTCTGCACGATCCCGCTGGCCCGCGGAAAAAGCCGAAGCGACAGCTCTGAAAGCGTTCTGAAAAATGCGCAGCACCTGGCTTCGCTCGGCGTGAAAGAAATCGTGCTCACCGGCGTCAACCTCGGCGATTTCGGCAAAGGCTTGCATGCCCGCCTGCCCGGCCAGGAACGGCGCGCTGTCGGGCAGGGCGGCAAGAAACGCGAAGAATCGTTTTACGAGCTCGTGCAGCAACTAGATGAAGTGGAAGGCATCGACCGTTTCCGCATCTCCAGCATCGAACCGAATTTACTTACCGACGAGATCATCACGTTCGTTTCGAAAAGCAAACGATTCGTTCCGCATTTCCATATCCCGTTGCAATCCGGCAGCGACCGCATCCTGAAGCTCATGCGTCGCCGTTACCTGCGCGATGTGTACAGCAGCCGCGTGAAAACGATCAAATCGCTGATGCCGGATTGCTGCATCGGTGTCGACGTGATTGTCGGTTTCCCGGGAGAGACGGAAGAAGATTTCCTGGAAACGTACCGCTTCCTCAACGAGCTGGAAATTTCTTACCTGCACGTGTTCACCTATTCCGAACGCGCGAATACCGTGGCGAATGAAATGGCAGACGTTGTTCCCGTCAACGAACGCCGACGCCGCAACAAGATGCTGCGTATTCTTTCCGAGAAAAAGCTGCAGCAATTTTATCGTGAAAACGCCGGCACGACGCGTCCTGTTCTTTTCGAGCAGGAAAACCGCGACGGTTTCATGCACGGTTACACCGACAATTACATCAAAGTAAGATCGCCCTATAACGAAAAGACCGCCAACACTATCGTCGCGATTCGTCTCGGCGAGATGCAGGATGGCGCCGTCCTTTCCGAACACGCCGAAGCCATCGCTTAACAACAGCCGACTGCCAACCGCTAAACTTCTATGTATCCTACCATCTACGACGCTGTCAAAGATCTTTTCGGAATTGATCTCCCGTTTTTCAAGTTGTTGCAGTCGTTTGGTTTTTTTGTGGCGATCGCGTTCCTGCTTTGCGCGTGGGTGTTCGCAAAAGAGCTGAACCGTAAAGACCTCGAAGGAAAATTCCCCAATTACAAAACGAAATTCCGCAAGGTGATCAAAGGCGCGCCGATGACACAGTCGGATATTGCCGGAACGTTCCTCATTGCTTTTCTCATCGGCTGGAAGCTCACCGATATTTTCCGCTCCGGTCACCCCGCCGCACAAGATCCGCGCGGCTGGGTGCTTTCCACGCACGGCAACGTCGTCGCAGGAATTATCGTCGGCGTGGCATGGACGGCAGGACGCTGGTGGTGGACGAACCGCAACAAGCTGGAGAAGCCCGAAGAAAGCGAAGAACGCATTGCACCGGCCGAGCACATCGGCAACATGACGCTGCTCGCGGCGCTGTTCGGTTTTCTCGGCGCAAAAATTTTTCATATCCTCGAAAATTTCGGCGATTTCCTCGAGAAGCCGGGCGACATGCTCTTCTCCTTCAGCGGGCTCACGATGTACGGCGGCCTGATCATGGGCGGCGCGGCGGTGCTCATCTACGCACGACGCCAGGGCATGAGCCTGCTGCACGTGATGGACGCCTGCGCGCCGGGACTGTTCCTCGCTTACGGCGTCGGCCGCATCGGTTGCCACGTTGCAGGCGACGGCGACTGGGGCATCGTGAACACGCATCCGAAGCCGGGCTTTCTCCCGCAATGGCTCTGGGCGTACGATTACCCGAATAACGTGAACGGCGTTTGCAATCCGTACACGCCTGATTCTCCTGAATACCTGATGGGACAGATCAAAGCGACCATGTGCGATCCGGCGCATCCGCGTCTCATCGCGCCCGTCTTCCCCACTCCGCTCTACGAAGCGATCGTCAACGTCGGTTTCTTCTTCCTGTTCTGGCTGCTGCTGCGCAAACGCGTTAAGGCGCCGGGCATGCTCTTCAGCATTTACCTCATGTGC
>CAMLEF010000214.1 GCA_946478675.1 uncultured Flavobacteriales bacterium
GCACCTTCAGACAACCGGAAATACTGCTCATGACCGTTGAACGACAGCCGGGCCTGCAGCGGTCCTACGTAATCATCATAGGAAAAACAATGCGCAATGCCATTGGCGGCATAGGCTACTTTGAAACAAGCATTTCCCGGTGGCGGCGGAACCCGTTTCGCTTTTGTAAACTGATCTTCCGGGCCGACACGATAAGAACCGTTGGTGGAAAGCCCGCCGGTAATGACGCCGCCTTGCGCATCGATGGAAAGGTAATAGCCGAACCGTTTTCCTTCTGCGAAATGCGTTCGTAATTCTTCATTGGCAGGAATGCCGTGAAATTTCCCATCTTCGAAACAGCAGAGCGCGCCCGAGAACCCCAATGCCCAGATGCGGCCTTTGGCGTCTTCCGCGAGATAAAAAACGGTGTTATCGGTAAGGCCGTCGCGTGTCGTAAACGATTCGAACGAAAATCCATCATAGCGCGAAACGCCGGCATCCGTAGCCACCCAGAGATAACCGAGATGATCCTGCAGGACGGCGTACACTTCGCTGCTGGGCAAACCCTCGCGCACGGAGATATGCCGCAAGCCGCCGGGCTGTTCTGTGACCTGGCCGAAAATGCTGCACGAGAAAAACAGGAGTATGAGGAGGAAAGGGTGTTTCACCGCTGGAAAAATAGCTGTTTTGCGCGATGTATCTTTCGTTCGCCTGCGCATTATGTGCTCAAGTTGCTACCTATCGCTCAAATAAAAGAACAGAACACGGATGACGCGGACCGAACGGATTTTCACTGATTTTTATCCACTTTTATCAGTCAAATCCGTGTTATCCGTGTTCAATACATGTAGGTGGCAACTTGAGTTAATGTGCTAATATGCCAATATGCTAATGCTTCTCCATTGCTGAGGAAGAAATTGGAGTTGCTGCAGTTTCAATAAACATCAGCATCATTGGGTTTTGCAACAAGTGATCGTACGATCATTAGCACATTAACCCATTAGCAAATCAGCACATTGCTAATCGCACGGAACGCCGAACAGGTCGAGCTCTTCTGCCCATCGTGAAGTGACACGGCCGTTGCGAATGATGAATGCTTGTCTTGCGGGGAACCAGCAGTTCCTGTCCGTTTCGCCCCAGGCCCAATGAAAATCATCGAAAGCGGCAACATACAAGCTGTCGTTGATGCGCGCGAAGAGTTGCGGGGCGAGCGTATCGCTGTGATCGCGCCACAGGGAAATGGCAGAATCGTTCCATTGCCGCAGCGAACGGGAAATGCCGGCGTTGGCATAAGGCGTTTGCGGCATTTTGCGCGAAGCCAGCAGCGGTTGACCGAACTGCGCGGTGTCGATGCTTTCGAAGGTGATTGCCATGAAGCTCGAGTTGCACATGTTCGCGGAGAAAAGCACTTTTTTCATGGGCCGCTTCACGATGCCTTTGGTGCAGGTGACGAAAAATTCTCCTTCGAAAAAACCGGCAAGACTGTCGTGCATGCTGCTGCCGTCGAGCAGCACAAACGCACCGCTGCTGTCCACCACACCTTTCAGCGGGCGACTGTCCAGAGCTCCGTTCCTGAAGAATCCCTTTTCATTGACGAGCATCCACAGCAGCGTATCCACCGGCAACATCCGCTGCCCGGCAAACGGTTCGGGATAACCGGTCAGCACGATCGCCTGCGTGTGGGGGGAAAGCGCGAAGACGGCGTAAAAGGCATTGCTGTCGGTCGGAAGAAATTTCAACGTCGCAGCGTCCGGCGTGCTTTCCACATCCGGAGACGAAGGAATCGATTCTTCCTCGGTTGCAGGAATGCTCCCGGTCTTTTTTCCTGCAGGAGAAGGATTGCTGCAGGAGAAAAATAACAGGGTGATGAAAAGAAAGAAGAACGCGTGGGCAATTTTCATAACGGGCTGACGGCGTCGTAAGCGATTTTCATCAAGGTTTGAGCAGGCATCTCACGCGGGTTGGTAACGTAGCTTATTCCTGCATCAGCATATTCTGCGAGACGATTTTCCAATAGATTTTTCTGCGATTGGGATTTAATAAACACTTCGTCGCCTGCCTGAAATTTTGGAGTAGTAACAATAATAAAATTCTCCAGGCCGGTATGAAACGAATTCAACCGCGGACCCTGGTAGAAATTTTCTCCTTCGTATCCCGTGTATTTGAAATAGATCTCGGTGATCTCGTTCACTTTCAGCTCCATCTCTCCTTTTTCAGTATGCAATACGATACGATCTTTCCGAAGGCTGATCGTTCCGGTTTCCCGGTGTGCTTTCACGAGCTTCTGGGCTATTGAAGAAATAACACCGGCGGCAAAAGCTGTGATCGCGATGGTCTTTACAAATAACGGCGCATTTACTCCCGAAAGAAACGGCACGCAGCAAAGAAAAATGCCCGCACAAACAAACGCAGCGATCCGCCAGATTTTATAAATAGAAGTTCGTTGCCGGCTGACGACGGTTAACGTTACCGAATCCGGCCGCGCCGTTCGCTTTCGGGGGTCTTTCATTAACCAAAAATAATCAGCTCATCGGCATATCAGCATATCGGCACATTTACTTTACCTTTACCGCATAACAACAACCCTCCTGCGTTGTAAGCAGGCCAGAAAACTAAATGATCAACATTACCTTCCCAGACGGTGCGGTTCGTCAGTACGAAGCCGGCACCACCGCGCTCCAGGTAGCGCAATCCATCAGCGAAGGACTTGCACGCAACGTCCTCGCAGCAAAAGTCAACGGCGAAGTGTGGGATGCCACACGCCCGATCTCCACCGACGCAACGCTCAGCCTGCTCACCTGGAATGATCTCGAAGGAAAAGAGACCATGTGGCATTCTTCTGCCCACCTCATGGCGGAAGCGCTTGAAGCGTTGTATCCCGGCATCAAGTTCGGCATCGGTCCGCCCATCGAGAACGGCTTCTACTACGACGTCGACCTCGGCGGACAGCAGCTTTCTTCCGATGATTTCGGCAAGATCGAAAAGAAGATGCTCGAGCTCGCGCAGCAGAAGAACACCTACGCGCGCCAGGAGATCTCCAAAGGCGAAGCCGTCGAGTACTTCAAAAAGAAAGGCGACGAGTACAAGCTCGACCTGCTTGAAGATCTCGAAGACGGAAAGATCACTTTCTACACGCAAGGCAATTTCACCGACCTCTGCCGCGGACCGCATATTCCGAACACCGGTTTCATCAAAGCCGTGAAGCTGCTCAATCTTGCCGGCGCTTACTGGCGTGGCGATGAATCGAAGAAACAGCTCACCCGCATCTACGGCATCACCTTCCCGAAGCAGAAAGAGCTCGACGAATACCTCGTGATGCTCGAAGAAGCGAAGAAGCGTGACCACCGCAAGCTGGGCCGCGAGCTGGAACTGTTCACCTTCTCCGAGAAAGTGGGCATGGGCCTTCCGATGTGGCTGCCGAATGGCGCTGCGTTGCGCGAACGCCTGCAATCGTTCCTGCAGAAAGCACAGCTGAAAGCCGGTTATCTGCCGGTGATCACGCCGCATATCGGGCATAAGAATCTCTACGTGACTTCCGGTCACTACGAGAAATACGGCAAGGATTCGTTCCAGCCGATCAAGACGCCGCAGGAAGGCGAAGAGTTCTTCCTGAAGCCGATGAACTGCCCGCACCACTGCGAGATCTACAAGAGCAAGCCGCGTTCGTACAAGGACCTGCCGGTGCGCTTTGCCGAGTTCGGGACCGTTTACCGTTACGAGCAGCACGGCGAACTGCACGGCCTCACCCGTGTGCGTGGCTTTACGCAGGATGACGCTCACCTCTTCTGCCGTCCCGACCAGGTGAAGCAGGAATTCATGAAGGTGATCGACCTCGTGCTGTATGTGTTCAAGGCGCTCGAGTTCACTGATTATACCGCACAGATCTCGCTGCGGGATAAAGTGGACCGCAGCAAATACATCGGTTCGGAAGAGAACTGGAACAAGGCCGAGCAGGCCATCATCGAAGCAGCGAAGGAGAAAAACCTGCGCACCGTGGTGGAATACGGCGAAGCGGCGTTCTACGGCCCGAAGCTCGACTTCATGGTTCGCGATGCGATCGGCCGCAAGTGGCAGCTGGGCACCATCCAGGTGGATTACAACCTGCCGGAGCGTTTTGAGCTGGAGTATACCGGCGCCGACAACCAGAAGCATCGCCCGGTGATGATCCACCGCGCGCCATTCGGTTCGATGGAACGTTTCGTGGCGGTTCTCGTGGAGCACTGCGCCGGCAAGTTCCCGCTCTGGCTCACCCCCGAGCAGGTCGGCATCCTGCCCATCAGCGACAAGTACATCGACTACGCGTACAAAGTGCTCGAGCAGCTTAAAAATTACGATATTCGTGGCTTCGTTGACGACCGCAACGAGAAGATCGGCAAGAAGATCCGCGACACCGAGCTGAAAAAGGTACCGTACATGCTCATCCTCGGCGAAAAAGAGGAAGCGGATGGTACGGTTTCTGTTCGCAAGCAGGGTGACGGCGACAAAGGCGCAATGCCCGCACAGTCTTTCGCTGATCTCGTAAATTTGGAAGTCAAAGAAAAACTCGATTCGCTTAATTAATCGAACAAATAAAAAATAAGGGTCGACCACTGGTCGACCCCAACTCACGAAGTGAGTATCACTAAAAGTAAATAAGTCTAACTAAAAAAACGGAGGTCAACATCGCAGCTCCCTTTCACAACCGCCCGAAATTCCCTCCCCGTCCCGGTGGCGGCGGCGGTTCCCGTCCCCCTTTCCAGCGCGGCCCTCGTGGTCCCCGCGTAAAAGAAGAACTTCACCGTATCAATGAAAAGATCCGCGACGTAGCGCAGGTGCGTCTCGTCGGCGAAGGTATCGAGCCGGGTGTTTACCCGATCCAGAAAGCGCTTGAAATTGCGCGCAGCATGGAGCTCGATCTCGTAGAGATTGTGCCGAACTCGGATCCGCCGGTTTGCCGCGTCGTTGATTACAAGAAGTTCCTCTACGAGCAGAAAAAGAAGCAGAAGGAAATCAAATCGAAGGCCCAGAAGGTCATCGTGAAAGAGATCCGCTTCGGCCCGCAGACGGACGATCACGATTTCAACTTCAAGAAGAACCACGCGCTCAAATTCCTCGAGAGCGGATTCAAAGTGAAAGCGTTCGTGATGTTCCGCGGTCGTTCGATCGTGTTCAAAGAACAGGGCGAAATCCTTCTCCTCCGCTTCGCACAGGAGCTGGAAGAGTTCGGAAAAGTAGAACAGATGCCGGCGCTCGAAGGAAAGCGCATGCAGATGCTCATCGCACCGAAAAAGAAGAAGTAATTTTTTCTTTCAATCATAGAGATCCCGGTTTCGTCAGAGGCCGGGATTTTTTTATTGAATATTCAATATTGAAGATTGAGATTCAATATTGATCGTCGTTCGGTGCTGACAGGAGAATGTTGCTTTAACCACTGAGTTACACAGAGGTTTTTCACAGAGGGCACGATGCTTTTCTCTGTGTTTGCTGTGAAAAACCTTCGTGTCCCTGTGGTAAAACGCCTAAGATCTCATTGGAATTCCGGACGGTTCTTCAATATCCCAGATTTTTATTTTGTGTGCTGCTTGTTAAATTGCAATCATTCTCAACCCTTCCATGCCTTTTCGAACCCCCCTGTTCGTCTTTCTTATTTTATTTGCCTGTTTTCAAAAGCGGGTTTCTGCGCAGGTTAAAGACAACTACACCAAGCGCAAATACGTTGAGATTCGCGCCTTGTACAACCAACTAAATAAAGGATACATTGAAGGCGGTGTTGTTTTTTTTCACAATGTGGATTTTGCGTATTCCGGTTTTTGGGAACACACGTTGAATGCCGGCTACAATCCCTGGAGAAATGCGTTGATCGTAGAATCGGATCAGCGGTTCGATCTTTTTATTCTTGCATTCGGCATCGGCATTGGCTATTGCCAAAACTTATCCGCATCGAACAACGCCTGGTTCTATCGCCCGGAAGCCGGTTTGGATTTCAAGCTGTTCTCCATCTTCTACTCCTATTCGTACGTTCAGCACAACACAGCGCTTTTCACACCTGAGCACAACATCACGTTGTCATTGACCATTCGTTCGTCGGATTATTTTTTCAGGCATAAAAGCGCTGAATTTAATTGGTGGAACCGCTACCGTTAGCTGCTGAATTAAAATTGCGGACGTTTCCCAAATAGCCCGGATTGCAGCGGCACCCCGCAGGGTGTAGCGAACAAAGCAGATGCGGAGCAGCGCTTTGTTCTGCTGCACCCGAGGAGTACAGCGTAAAGCCGGACAGTTGGTGATGGTTGCTGCTGTCGCCTCTGCTCCGAATAAAAAATCTTTTTATCGCGAATCTTCAATGTTCAATTTTCAATCTCCGATAACGCGGCATTGAAATTGAAATTCCCTTTTCGGATGACGGACTTTCGCTGGTGAATGCGCAGGACGTCCATTGAAATTACAGGCTGAGAAAGCGTTTCCCTTCGGGGCTGATTCTACTCATCCTGTGGAAACTCTTCGCTATGGGACTGACACGTTATAAGCAGAAACGAAATTTCAACGAGACGCCGGAACCGACGGGTGGCAAGCCGCAAAAGTCGACGCTGCGTTTCGTGATCCAGAAGCACGCCGCTTCGCATTTGCATTATGATTTTCGCCTCGAGATGGAAGGCGTGCTGAAAAGCTGGGCCGTTCCGAAAGGGCCTTCGCTCGATCCGACAATCAAACGGCTCGCGATGATGGTGGAAGATCATCCGTTCGACTACCGGAATTTCGAAGGCATTATTCCTTCCGGTTACGGCGAAGGAACGGTGATCGTGTGGGACGAAGGCACATATGAAGCGGACGGGCTCGAAGGAAAACCGAAAGCGGAACAGGAGAAAGCGCTGCTGCATCAGCTGCACGCGGGCACGATCAAATTCACGCTGCACGGAAAAAAACTGAAAGGCAGTTTTGCGCTGGTGAAAACGCGCGGCCGCGGAGAAAATCACTGGCTGCTCATCAAGCACCGCGACGATCACGCTACGACGACCGATATTTTGCTGAAAGAAAAATCAGTGATCTCCGGCAAAACGCTCGGGCAGGTGGCGTCCAGCACCACGAATTTTTACGGAGGCCGCTCACACAAATCTTCTTCCGACGCGAAAGCGATCCGTGATAAAGCCGTCGAAAAAGTACGTGTGAAAACGGCGGCGGAAAAAGAATTGCTGAAGGCGCATCGTGCGGAAGCGCGGAAGCCGAAAGCGAAAACCGCCGTCAAAAAATCGTCGCGTGCGAAAACGACGGCAGCGAAAGCGGAGAAAAAATCATCCGGCAAAAAAGCGGCGAAGAAAAAGAAAGCGAAGCTTCCCTCCTATTTCACACCGATGCTGGCCACGCTCGTCGATGAGCCGTTCGATGCGGAAGGCTGGATGTACGAAGTGAAATGGGACGGTTATCGCGCGCTGGCGTTTGTGAACGACGAGGAAGTCGAGCTGCGTTCGCGCAATGATAAATCATTCAACGAAAAATTTTACCCGGTGCACGCCGCGCTGCAATCGCTCGGGTGGAATGCGGTGCTCGATGGCGAAGTTGTGGTGACGGATGAACGCGGCATTGCGAATTTCGGCGCGCTGCAGAACTGGCGCAGCGAAGCAGACGGCGAATTGTTCTATTATGTTTTCGACCTGCTCTGGCTCGACGGCAAAGACCTGCGCGATCTTCCGCTGAGCGAACGGCGCGCGCTGCTGGAGCAATTGGATTTCGGCGACAGCATCGTGCGGCTGAGCACGGCGTTCAAAGGATCGGGCACGGAGTTTTTCGACATCGCGCGGAAGATGGGGCTTGAAGGCATCATCGCAAAAAAAGCCGACAGTCGTTACCTCGCCGGCGAACGCACGAAGACCTGGCTGAAGATCAAATCGAACAAGCGGCAGGAAGTCGTGATCGGCGGTTACACGAAGAACGAAGGTTCCGCGAAACCGTTCAGCGCTTTGCTCGTGGGCGTTTTCGAAGGAAAAGAGCTCGTGTATACAGGGAAAGTCGG
>CAMLEF010000215.1 GCA_946478675.1 uncultured Flavobacteriales bacterium
GGAGTTTACTGGATGATGTACACCATTTCCTGGCACTTCAGCTTTACACCGTCGGCGCCCATCGCTACCACGTCATAGAAGACGACTTTGGTTCCGCGTTTCGAAGCACGAATCGTTTTCTTCGCGTCTTCCGGAATCGCAAATCCGGAGATGTGCTCTCTCGAATATTTCGTTCCGGATTTGTCGGAAATTTCCATGCTGTAGGAGAGCACATTCGCTCTTGCTGCGAAATTGAAATCGTCACCGTATTTGCAGACGAGGCCGATCGAATTGCCGAGCACGTTGGCCTGCGGACGTGAAGTGGTTACGCCGGACGGATACACGATCGGTGTCGGGAGATTCTTCACGCGGAATTCCATCGATCCCATGTTGCGTACTTCACCTTTGTTGTCGGTGACACTCACGGTGACGTGACACAATCCCGCATGCAATCCGCTGATCATGTATTCGCCGTTGCCGGTGGACCGCATCGTTCCGTTGTCGCAACGCACCTGTGTTTTTTCACTGGGGAAACCAGGTACGGAAACTTTGACCGGGTTTTCGAGACCGGCATACATCACGTTCATTTTTGTTGCGCTCACCGTCATGGCAGGACGCGCTACAATGTATTCCTGTTTGAACGGAAAATGCATCATCGTTCCTTTCGGCGTTTTCATGTTGATGACGCCTTCATACGACACGATGCCTTCCTGCGAGGTGTTCACGAAATAACGTCCCATGCCGTTCTGCACATTCACGCTGTCGAAGGCGCCGATCATTTTTCCGCTTACGGAATCGTATTTGCCGATGTAGATCTGCGGCGAAAGTGTTTTATTGAACGCGGCGAGAAAAATGTCGGCCTGGTACTGCTCGCCCTGCATGACGTAGTTCGTCTGCGCGATGACGCGTGCGGCTACCGTATCGAACGGGATGATGTCGGAATCGGTTTCGCGCAGCAACGCATCCACGATATCGGATTCCGCGCCTTTCACGTCGTCCTGGATTTTCGAGAGGATCGTGATGTCGGCGGCGAGCGGCGTGTGATAAAACGTTTTCATTTCCCAGGTTCGGAATTCGCCGGCGCCGGGATCGGGCGTTTCGATGTTGAGATGGATCTGCTTCTGAGCTTCGGGCGAAAGCAGCGCCATCATCGCACCGTGATATGCATTGAGCTTTCCGCGTAATTCGTGCGCCACGCCGTTGGAACCGTCTTCCGCATCGCCGCAGAGAATGTACGTCGGCTTGTTGTATTCCTCTTTTCCTTCGAGAAACTCCAGCCGCAGCGTGTCCTCTTCTTTATTCTCAAACCCTTCCGATTCGCGGATGAGCCGCTTCTTCAGCGCATCGAGATAAGCGTTCATCTCTTTCGACAGCTTCCGCGCTTCCTGCGCTTTTTTCCAGTTGTTCACCACGCGCAGCGGATCGATGCTTTTCTTCTCATCGAATTTCGCGTACAGCGTATTAATGTCCTTGTCGAAGCTCCTGCCGGTATTCTCCAGCCCGCTGTTCACGGTGACGAATGCGTCGAGAATATCCTTGGAAACGTTCAGGGCGAGGATCGCGGTCAGTACTAAGTACATCATCCCGATCATCTTCTGGCGGGGAGAAAGTTTTCCGGAAGCCATGGCAATAGGTTTTAGGTTCGACTTGCTTGCTTTTGTCGTCCTAATGCCGCGTTTTTGAAAAAGATACAGGCGTAAGAAAAAATGTGCTGATATGCCGATGAGTCAATATGCCGATGCGCTCGAAATGCCCGCCCGCATTGAAAAATTGAAGATTGAAAAATTCTTTCCGGATTACAGACGCGCGAAGACTGCGCAGGCTCTGCTTCAATCAGGCTAGCTTAGGAAGTCCTAATTCTGGCGGAAACAAAATGAACAGACATCGGTTTCAGTACTTTCATACAGAAACAGGATAGGAAATCCCATCTATTCGTAATTAGCTATGGATTTTATTTCTTTTTTATAACAAGCATGGAGATGGCGCTTCCGTCAAATTGAAGTATTGCATTTGTACACGTAGCTGTCATGACGGAAGTCTCATGCCGAAAAAGGTAAAAGTTTTGATCCGCCACACTTTTTCTCTGATAACCACAGTTATTAATTTCATTTTCAATAAAAGTTTGTAATTGCTTTTTATTGCCGCTTACAGTTATGTTAATATTTGACAGGTATTCGTTTTTGAATTCGAGAAAATATTTATAATGTAAAGGTAACGAATCAATAGTTGTGTCTATATCAAAGAATATTGATGGAATATCATTTACACTATTTTCGGATCCATAAATAATTTTAGTTGAGTCCAGGCTGGTTGTTATTTCTTCTATGGGTGTATTTAATTGGTAGTCAAAAATGTTGATCCTGTTTTTGCAGAAAGGTATTTTTCCTTCCGAACAGGAAATAAAGAATAGCAGTAAAATCAGGTAATATTTTTGGCTTCCTGAGCTCATTCGACCAGTGATATATTTCTTCGCCTTTGACATCTTTATGACCTTTTCCATTGCGCTCTATTTTACTGTTGGTGTACAATATTAGCTATACCGCCAACATTTTAGTGTTTTAACTGCAAAGCCGCGTCCTCGCTGACTATTTACGTGAGGAAAACAAATATCGATGCCCAAAGTTTATTGACCTGTGATTGCCTAGCGTTAATACTTCAATCTTGAATCTTCAATCTTCATCCGAAGCCATTCTCTAAAAGCACAAAAGCTCCCTTGCGGAAGCCTTTGCGTTCTTGGTGTCTTTGCGATTTATTTCCGGATCACGGGCAAGCTCGTGCTGCTGTTGCCGGCGGTGATGCGGATGAAATACAGTCCGCTGGAAAACTGCGAAAGGTCCGGGCGGAAGAGCTGCTCGCCGGAAACATTGCCTGCATTTTCGGAAACCAGCACACGGCCGGTCACGTCGGTGATGACGTAGGAAACCGTTACACTCTCTTCAAGCTGCAGGCGGATCGTCAATTCATTTTCAAAAGGATTCGGGAAGACTGAAACGTTCAGCGGCTGCTGCGCGATCGTGTGCATGCCGGTGATGTCGGCGTGGCTTTTTAAAATGCGGCCGTTGTTTCCACAGATGTATGCAGTCGTGTCGCCGCCGAAAGTAATATCGGTAAGCGAAGACATGTCGCCGGGAACGACGTCCGTCATCCAGCTCATGCCGCCGTCGACGGTGCGGTAAACGAAATTCGAATCGCCGCAGATGAGTCCGGTGAAACTGCTGAGGAAACGCACTTTGTTCAGCGCATCAATGGAAGGAACGCTGAACGTATTCCACGTCATTCCCGCATCGCTCGTCATCACGGCAAGACCATCTTCTCCGACGGCATAACCAGCGCTTCCGCTAAACGCAACGCCGCGCGCCTGGAAAAATCCGAAATACGGTTGCGTGGAAAGCCGGAACGTATCGCCGTCTGTCGTTGATGCGAGCAAACCTCCGTCGCCTGCTGCCCAGCCTGCGGTCGCCTGCGAAAAATAAAGATCACGCACCGGCAGCGTCGCGTTCGAATCGGCGAGGAGCGTGTCCCAGGTAGCGCCGTTGTCATTGCTGCGGAAAATATTGCCCTGCGATCCGCCGGCGAAAATTGTTGCCGCAGCAGGATAGGAAACGGAAAGCAGGTCCTGCGACGTAAATGCCGTAACCGCGCTCCACGTTGCGCCGCCGTCGGTGGTTTTCAGCACCACACCGTTATCGCCGGTGATCACGCCGTTCATCGCATCGAAGAAACGAATGCTGTTCAGCGCGCCGAGTCCCGACGGAAATGCCGGAGCGCTCCAGCTGTTGCCGCCGTTCGTGGTGCGCAGCAGCGTGGCGGAAGTTCCCGCACTGTCGACACCGACCACCATTCCGCTATCGCGCGAAGTGAAGCAGATGCCGCGGAAACCGGCGTGCGTTCCGGTGACAAGCGTATCCCATTGCGCAGAAACGGCGATGGAAGAAAGTGCGAATAAAGTGAAGAGTAATTTTTTCATGAAGGCAAAAGTAACGGTTGCGTTTCGTCTTTAACGTTTGATGACTGGCATTGTATGCACCGAATTGCCGCAGGTGAAGCGGAGCATATACATTCCCGGCGACAATGTGCTTCCGTCGATCTGCAGCGTGTGCGTGCCGGAGACTTGTTCCTCGTCGGTAAGCAGGATCGCGCGGCCGCCGGCGTCGTACAGCGTAATGTGCACGTGCGTGGCCTGCGGAAGCTGGTACGTGATCAGCGCATTTTGTAAACGGGTTCGGCGCGGCATTTACGGTGAATCCGTCTTCGAACTGCAGCACGTTGGTCGTGAGATCGACCAGCACGCCGTCGCTCGTGTAACGCTGCGTGATCAATCCTGCGCCATTTTCTGCGCGCACGGAGAAATAATACCATTGGCCCGTCTGCAGCGGCAACGCAGTGAGCGCAACGGTATCATAACCCCAGTTACTATTCCAGGCGACCACATCGGAATCACCAGCGGTGGTGCCGAGCGCGTAATAATATCTTGCGAGGCCGGAATTCGGATCGGAAGAAGCGCTCCAGTTCGCAGCGAGGTCCGTCGGCGAAGTGGAAAGGTCGATGTCGGCAGCAACGCCGTCGTTGATCGTATCGATCGGCAGCGGAACGGTCCAGTCGACATTCACATCCTGGTAAGCGACGGCTGAGAGATTGTCCGCCGAATCACGCACGATGGATTTCACACGTCCTGCCGGCGTCGACGGGTTGACGTTCTGGTAGCGGATGTCGCACGAAGCGCAGTTGCCGACGTTCACCGTCACTGCAGCATTCGAATAACGCGAGCGGTACACTTTGAAATTGTTCACCTGCCAGTTCGCATCGCCGCTGCGGAAGGAAACGTACGCGCCATTGCTGTACGGCGAAGCGTCCGTCCATGAACCTACGAACGCATTGTCCTGGTACACGTCGATCTCGCCGGTGATGCGATCGTAGATCACTTTCCAATCGTACCATTGACCGGCGTTCACCGTCATCGGTACGGAGTTCTCCAACGTAAACACGTCGTTCACGACTTTGTAGAATTCGCACGCGCTCTGATCGACGCGGAACCACACGAAATACGAATTGCCGCGGTTCACGCCTGCGCCATTGTCGGAGCAGAAGTGAAAACCAGCGCGGCGGTTGTTGCCGGTGCCGTCGATCTTGCCGGCCCAGTTGTACAGGTATTTGTTGGAAAGGTTTTGCGTGAGCGGTGCGTAGATGTTCGTGTTGGTATTTGTTTCGTCGCTTTGTTCGAGCACGCCGTTGTTCGTGGCCCAGGTACCGCTGGCGATCGTCCAGTCGGGATGGATCGTCGCGAGATCGAAATTATCACTGAAGAAGCCGCGGGAATTATTCGCGCGCCAATCAGAGCCATCGTAGTCGATCACCTGGTAAAAGCTTTTCTCGAGACCGCTTCCGCCGGCATTATCCGCTTCGGAAAAGTTCGCGGAGAAATTTCCCGTCTGCCAGCTGCCGTTCACGCTCACGGTGGTGCTGGGCGCCGTAACGTCGGTGTTGACGACGTTGATCGTGCTTTGCCAGGAAGCGTTCCAGCCGCTGGCGTTCGTCGCGCAGTCGGAGCGGAATTCAAACGTGAGCGATCCGCCGCTGGACGTGATCGTTCCGGGATTATTCGTCCCGGTGTAATAACCGATGAGCGGTGCATTGATGCTCGCGCCGTCGTAGATGAAAAGATAATCCCAGGTGTTCTCGAGCGAGAAGCTGCTGAAGGAGATCGTAACCGAGGTTGCATTTGCCGGCGCAATCGTCCAGATGCTGCGTTCGTCGTCACTGTAATTTGCGCTGGCGCCGCCGCTGTCGTAGAAATTACCGGTGGCGGTGGTGAGCGTTGTCGCTGCGGGCGGGTTGTTGTTGACGAGCCGGTAGAAATAATCCCAATCCCAGTTCGGGCCGGGATCGTTGTGCGTCTGGTTCGGGTAATGCTGGTGACCTTTCACTTTGGTACACGCGCCGGGAATGCTGCTTTGATTGTAGTACGTCGTGTGCAGCCAGGGCCACCAACCCGTGCGCAGCGGATCGATGCCGTTGCTGGTGCAGATGTCGCGGACGAGCGCGGCGGAAGAAGTATACATCGCGTTCGTGTACCAGCCGCTTTGCGAAGCGTAACCTTCATGCTCGATACCGACGGTATACGGATTTTCGCTGCCGACGTGCCAGGCTTTGTTTGCTTCGAGCACCATCTGCGTGATCTGCCCGTCGCTGGAGCGCACGACGTAATGCGCGGAAACGCTGGCGTTGCAGTTCTGGAACCAGGAGATGCAGCTGGAGTACGTGCCTTCGATGTCGTGGATTGTAACCGCGGATATGAGTGTGCCGTTGCGCGAGCTGTAATTGCAGGAAGGCGCGGCGACCCAGAGCGCGGGGCCGTAGTCGGCGGATTGAATGGAAGGATCGCTGCCGGTGCGGTACGTATTGCCGTGCTCGTCGGTAATGCTGTTTTTGCCGATGGTAACTTTTCCGGCAGAGAGGATCTTGTAATTGTTTTCGCCGAAGATCTTTTTTAGATCGTAATTCGCCTGCGGGAAATGGTAAAACGACGCGTAACGTTCGTCATTCATGAAGGAGAATACCGAATAGAGAAAGCTGTTCTTGCAGAATTCGTTGACCTCGGTGTAATCATGCGGCAATTCGGAAAGATGCACGATCGCGCTTTTCAGGCGAAGTGCGCGATCATTACCGAACGAATGTTTTGCGGGCTGTGACAATTCTTGATTCAGCGCTTTCGCATAAGCGAGTATGTTTTTCCGCGGATCAGATTTAATCTCGTCGGCAGTAAAACCGGAAGCTTCGGCAACCGTCAGCAGGTTGTTGCGGAACCAGCCTTTGCCGTCTTCCATCAATCCCATGACGCCATACGCATGCGGCATGCCGATGCAGCTTTCCTGGTCGGCGTCGGTGAGGTGCGCGAAGCGGGTGTTCGTGAATGCGACCGCTTCGAGCACACCCCGGGGAATGTTCGGGTAGCGCGAATACGCTTCGTTGAAATGCGCTGCGTACGGATTGGCGGGAAGCGTTTCTTGACGCTGCGCGAAAAGCGAAAACGGAAGGAGAAACGCGGAAAGAAGAAGGAGTAGCAACCTGTTCATGCGTTGTTTTTTAAGGGAACAATAGTAAACCAATTTTCCGCTGCGCCCGGATCAGATGCCGAAAGTGAAACCGACGCGAAGCACGAGCGGACTGCTGTAAGGCGTATCGTTGGAATAGTTGAGAATGTACAGCAGCATGATGTAGCTCGATGCGCCGCCGAACGACTGGCTGTAGCCGCCGCCGAGGAAGGGCGTCGTCAGGAAATAGCGGTAGCCGGGGCGCAGGTAGGGTTCCCATTCGCCGTTGAGGCCTTCGTATTCGGCGTGCACGAAAATTTCGGGGATAATGTAGTAGCGCGCCCAGATGCTGCCGCCGTAAAAGTTGGCGCGGACGGGCGGGTAGCCCTGGTAACGCCAGCTGATGTAGCGGTAGGTGAGCCCGATGCCGGGAACGAAACGGTCGGTGACTTTATAGCCGAGCAGCGGGGAAACATCGATGAGCGTCTGGCTGCCGATCTGGAGCCCGACGTTGCCTCCCCAGACGAGATGGTCGGGGATGTCGGAGAAAGGGCCGGCGTGCGCGGTGGGGATGTCGTCTTGAGCGTGCAGGATGACGACGAGGAAAAGGGGCGTCAGCAGGGTGAGCAGGAGTTTGCGCATTGGAGGTAAAAATACGGAAATGGGGTGGTTGGTTGAGTTGGTTGATGATTGGGATGGATGAAATGTTGTTGAATGGGGTGATCGAGGTGGTTGGGTTAATGAGGATTGTCGGGAAGTAAATGGGATGGGCTGTGACTTGCGATCATTTGGGTTGTCGCTTGTGGGAGGGATTAATGGACGACGTGCATAAGACGGAGGGGCATGTGAAACGTGGCGTAGCTGCGGTCCAGGATTTCAAACGGGTATCAAGACCCCAAAGGTTTTTAAAACCTTTGGGGTCTTGATACCCGCGGGCTGGCGCCTGCGCA
>CAMLEF010000216.1 GCA_946478675.1 uncultured Flavobacteriales bacterium
AACGGCGTTTACCTGCTCAACATCCGCAAAGCAGACGGAACGGTGGTTTCGGAAAAAATCATCCTGCAGCGATAAATAAAATCAAAGCAAATAAAAGAAGCGGCATTCTCATCGGGATGCCGCTTCTTCTTTTTATCGCGCAGCGAAAATTTCTGCGGCCACGTAGACCGCCACAAGCAGCAGCGGGATCCAGAAGTTCTGTTTCTCCATCGAGAAATCGCCCTGCGCGCGCGCCTGCTTTTTTTCTTCGGAATCGAACGCGTCGGGAAGCCAGTCGTTGTCGCTCACCGGCGGCAGCCACGCTTCACGAAAGATCCAATACGCGCAGATGCCGAGAAAGAAAATGTCGATTGCGATGGCAATGGTCCACGCATCGGGCGGACGAATACCGTTGCCGTCGTAGAGAAAATAAAGCGGCAACGCCAGCAGCCCCAGGCCGATTGCGCGACCGATGGAAAAGAATCTTCCGTTCACGCGACGCAGTCGGCCGAGCTGCACCGAATCCTCCAGCAGGAATTGGAACGTGGCGGCGCGCTGCCGCAGCTCTTCCGAACGCGTTTCATCGGGCAGGAGGAAATTTTCCGAATGGCAATACGGGCAAACGCAAAGCGCTGCATTGTTCCGCAGGCTGAGCGGCGAGCCACAGGTGCGGCAGGCAAACGAATGGCGTTCGTTCGAAGGACGGCGCGCGGCGAAAAACTGCATCATGCTTCGTACATCGTTCGCCCAGAGATTGCGGGAGCTGTACCACGCGCCGGCGATCGTAACCGCGATTACGAATGTCCAGTACGACAGTTTTATCGCCGGGCGATGCAGCAGCTTTAGTAAGGACGAATCGCCTTCGGGCGCATGCAGGCTGTCGGCGAGCAGCAGCAGCAATCCGAAAGCGACCAGCAGGAATGGAAGCGCGTTCAGCAACCGGTACAACGCCGGCCGCAGCCGGATCTTCGCCAGCGATTCCCATTCGGCCACGATGCGCTGCGTATCCGTCGCGATCTGTTCGGCACCGGCCAGCGCCTGCTGCTGCGCTTTCGAAACCGTTACCGTTGCGCTGCAGGAAGGACAAGCAAAATGATCTTCTTTCGACAGCGGCAACGCTACGCCGCAGCCGGGACAATGCAGCACCGAAAATTCCGGCGCAGCGTTTTTTATTTCACGGCGGAGAAACGATCGCGACAAACCTTCGAGTGAACCGTCTTTGCGGACCAGCGCCGCGCGTTGCAGGTATTCGTCTTTCCACGCCACTTTCACAGCCGCGCCTTCCTGCAATTCTTCGGCATCCAGTGCACCGGTTTCCCAATAGCGTGGTTTGTCGTCCGCAGTAAAAGCGATGAGAAAGGTTTTCCGATCGTCGCCTTTCACCGCGGCAACGCTTCCGTTCAACAACTGGTTTTTCTTCGCGAAAAAAGAAACGTCGTTCAGCAGCGAAGAAAAATTGGCCAGGGTCACGCCGCCGCCCGCGATGAAAATGATCCAGGCGATGAGCGGCGCTACCCAGAATTCATCGGCGATGCCGGTGAGGTAATGGAACAGCAAATACGCAAACGCACCGAGCGTGATCCAAAGCTGCGGCATCGCTTCTTTGAAACGTTTTTCGAAAAGCGTCCGGCTTGTTTTCAGCGGAACTTCCCTGATCACGGAACGTAGACGAAACAGCGACATGCGTGAGGATTCACCACGAAGCTAAGAGAAAGTGAACAGGAAAGAGGAATGATCCCGCGACGGATTACTGCTGCGGGGGAACGTCGCCGGTTTCGCCGGTGGTGATGGTCGTAGTCGCGGACTCGTCTTTCGCTTCCGGCGATTCTTCCGGCAGGTAGACCGGGTAACGCTTCAGGTACGCGTACATGCCATAACCTGCAACGGCCGCCAGCGCGAAGATGAGCATGATCTTCATGCGGGAAAGCGGGTGTACCGTGGTGAACAGCGTGGTGTAGGTGAGCAGCAGGAAAGCGCTGATCAGGAAAATAATGAAGCCGAAGAAAATGTTGGTGACGAAGATGCGGCGCTCGCTGATGCGGCCGGTTTTTCCGAAGAGGCGCGCCTGGAAAACGATGAGCAGGAATACGCCGATCGAAATGGAAGCGTCTGCAATGTTGAACACCGGGCGGAAGAACACGAACTCTTCGCCGCCCCAGACCGGGAACTTATCGGGGAAATGTCCGGACATCACCGGGAAATAAAACATATCGACGACCTGTCCGTGCAGCACGTGCGCGTAGCCGCCTTCTTTCGGCATGAACTGCGCGACGTTCTGGTCCCACTGGTCGCTGGCGCTGAAAAATTTGCCGTAGAAAACGCTGTCGAGAATATTGCCGAGCGCGCCGGCGAAGATGAGCGCCACGCAAACCATCAGCAGCGGGCGGACTTTCTTTTTCGAAAGCGTCCACATGTAATAGCCGATGCCGGCCACCGCGAGCAAACGGAACACGCTCAGGAGCAGTTTTCCCCAGGAGCCGTCGCCGATCGTGAGGCCGAATGCCATGCCCGGGTTCTCCACGAAATGCAGGTAAAACCAATCGCCCGTTACATGGTACGCCTGCCCGAGGTACATATGCGTTTTGATCCAGATCTTGATGGACTGGTCGATGAGCAGGACGCCGAGGATGATGGCAAGGGCTTTTTTCACGGAAGACAAAGATGGGAAGAAAGATTTACGATTGGCGGTTTGCGACTGGGGAATTCGCAAAAAATCAGCCAAAAAATCAGCCAATAAATCGTAAAGAAGCACACCGCTGCGTGAAAAATAATTCGCCACAAAGACACGAAGGCACAAAGGCGCAGTAAGGAATTGTTCTTTGTGTCTTAGTGCCTTGGTGGCGAAAACCAATTACGCCCGGGGATCCCAAAACAAAAAGCCACCCGGCGAAGGATGGCTTTTTACGTTAGTACAATTACCGTTTACCGGTTCTGCCCGAGCTTGGCGTCGATGCTCAGCGTCGCGTGCGGTACACTGCGCAGGCGTTCTTTCGGGATGAGCTTGCCGGTGACGCGGCAGATGCCGTACGTTTTGTTCTCGATACGGATCAGCGCGTTTTTAAGGTTCTGGATGTATTTCTCCTGGCGTGCGGCGAGGTGCGCGGTCTCTTCTTTGGAGAGGACGTCGGAACCGTCTTCGAGCAGCTTGAAGGTCGGCGAAGTATCGTCGGTGCCGTGGTCGTCTTTGTGCGAGAGCGTGTTCTTCAGCAGCTCGTAGTCACGGGTTGCTTCTTCGAGCTTCTTGTTGATGAGCGCGCGGAATTCTTTGAGCTCCGCGTCGGAATAACGCGAGCGGTTGTCTTCCTGCGTCGCTTTGGAAGCCGTGTTTGCTTTGGGCATGGGCGGTGTCGGTTTCGACGTTGCGGGTTTTACCACAGGAGCAGGCTTGGCCGGAGCAGCTTTCTTCGCAGGAGCAGCACTCTTCTTTGCAACCGGTTTTGCTTTCGCTTTGGGAGCGGGTTTCGCTGCGGCTTTTTTAGCCGGTTTGGCAGCGGGTTTTTTGGCAGCCACCTTTTTCGGGGCTGCTTTCTTCGCAGCTTTCGGGGCTGCTTTTTTTGCTTTTACTACTTTCTTAGCCATCGTATTCAGAATAAAAAATCAACAACCCCGCTGCAGGTTAGCAGTACTGACGAGCAGCGGGGTTTAATTATAATTGGAGAAGAATCCGCAGGGATTAGAAATGATCGAAAGCGCCGCGATTGGTTTCGCTGTCGTCGCCGTCATCATTGTGGTCATCCATTTCGGGAGCATCCTCGTTCATGTCCATCGCCGGCTCGTCCTCGTTCATGATCTCCTCGTTCATGGGCGGGGGCGGCGGGAGTTTTTCTGCTTCCGGTTTGGGAGCTGCGGGAGCTTTTTTCGGAGCAGCAGGCTTTTTAGGCGCGGTCGGTTTCGGAGCAGCGGCTTTCTTGGGCGCAGCAGCTTTCTTCGGAGCAACGGCTTTTTTAGCAACGGCTTTCTTCGGAGCGGCCTTTTTCTTGGGCGCAGCTTTTTTCACTGCGGCTTTTTTCTTGGGCGCAGCGGCTTTTTTAGCAGCCTTTTTCTTCGGAGCCGGTTTGGCTTTTTTCGCAGCAGCTTTTTTCTTCGGAGCTGCTTTTTTAGCGGGCTTCGATTTCTTTGCCGCTTTTTTAGCAGCCGGTTTTTTAGCTGCTTTTTTGGCGGCCGATTTCTTAGCGGGTTTCGCCTTTTTAGCTCCGCCTTTTTTCGCCTTTTTAGCCATGGGTGTGTATGGTTTTAGTTGTGTTTGGTGATGTGTACTAACGTTTTGATCCCCTCTTCAACTTCTACCGGAACAGCTTCCTGCTCAGCAAGATTTGCTACTAATTCCAATGAGGTAGCGAGAGTTTCAGAGCAAATATAATTGAAATTATTTCTCACAGCAGGCGCCAGCATTTCATGCGAAAGAATCCGCACGTCGATCCGGTCCGTCACTTCGAAGTCCTTGTCTTTGCGCAGGTTCTGGATGCGATTCACCAGCTCGCGCGCCAGGCCTTCTTCTTTCAATTCATCCGTCAGCGTTACATCCAGCGCCACCGTCAAACGCCCGTCCGCCGCTACCAGCCAGCCCGGCAGGTCGTCCACAAGTATCTCAACTTCAGAACGTTCAATTCTGATCGGCGTATTATCGAGCGTTAAATCGAAATAGCCGTTGCGTTCCATTGTATCAATATCTTCCTGCGTGAACGCCGCAAACGCCGCCTGCGCCGCTTTCATGTGTTTCCCGAGCTTTTTGCCCAGGATCTTGAAATCCGGCTTGATTTTCTTCACGAAAATGCCCGAATCCGTCACAAACTCGAGGTTTTTCACGTTCGTCTCCGCCAGGATCAACGGCGTTACCTGCTCCAGCCGCACCTTGAACTGCGGATCGAGCACCGGCACCATAATGCGGTTCAGCGGCTGGCGCACACGGATTTGCTCCTTCTTGCGCAGCGACAACACCAGCGAGCACAACCGCTGCGCCAGGTCCATGCGCTCTTCCAGCTCCGCATCGATCAGCGCGGCATCCGTTTTCGGCAGCAGCGACAAATGCACCGAGTCCGTTCCGCCGATGCTGCGGTACAGCCAGTCCGCGAAGAACGGCGCTACCGGGCTCATCAGCTGCGACACGACACGCAGGCATTCGTGCAGCGTCTGGTAAGCGGCGAGCTTGTCGTCTGTCAGCGTTCCTTTCCAGAAACGGCGGCGCGACAAACGCACGTACCAGTTCGAAAGATGCTCGTCCACGAAATTCTGGATCGCTCGGGCGGCCGGCGTCGGATCGTAATCATCGAGACGTTCGGTGACGAATTTCACGAGGCTGTTCAGCCTGGAGATGATCCAGCGGTCGAGCTCCGTGCGGTTCGCTACCGGGATGAGCTTCTTCTCGTCGAATGCGAAACCGTCGATGTTCGCATACAGCGCGAAGAAGGAATACGTGTTGTACAGCGTGCCGAAGAAACCGCGCTGCGCCTCCACGATGCCGTCTTTGTCGAATTTCAGGTTGTCCCACGGCGAAGCGTTCGTCACCATGTACCAGCGCGTTGCATCCGGGCCGTACGTGTCGAGTGTTTCGAACGGATCCACCGCGTTGCCGAGTCGCTTCGACATCTTGTTGCCGTTCTTGTCGAGCACGAGGCCGTTCGAGATGACGTTTTTGTAAGCGACGCTGTCGAACAGCATCACGGCGATCGCATGCAACGTGTAGAACCAGCCGCGTGTTTGATCGACGCCTTCCGCGATGAAATCCGCAGGATAATATTTGCGTTCGTCGACGAGCTGCTTGTTCTCGAACGGGTAATGCAGCTGCGCGTACGGCATCGCGCCGGAATCGA
The DNA here is from genome assembly GCA_946478675.1 of uncultured Flavobacteriales bacterium. Next base: position 5,790 of record CAMLEF010000216.1, read on the forward strand.
ACCACACGTCGATCAGGTCGGGCTCGCGGAATAATTTCTTGCCGTCGCGCTCGAGCACGATCTCATCCGCGTAGGGACGGTGCAGGTCGAACGTATTGTAATTCTCCTTCGAGAAATCGCCGGGCGTGAATTTTTCCAGCGGGTTATTTTTCATGAAGCCGGCTTTCACCGAACGTTCGATCTCGTGTTTCAGCTCTTCGACGGAACCGACGCATACGAGCTCTGATTTGTCTTCGCTCGCCCACAGCGGCAGCGGGATTCCCCAGTAGCGCGAACGCGAGAGGTTCCAGTCCTGCAGGTTGTTCAGCCATTCGCCGAAGCGGCCGGTGCCGGTGCTTTCCGGTTTCCAGTTGATCGTTTTGTTCAGCTCGCTCATGCGCTCTTTGCACGCGGAAGCTTTGATGAACCACGAATCGAGCGGATAATACAGCACCGGTTTGTCCGTGCGCCAGCAATGCGGGTAGTTGTGCTCGTAGGTTTCCTTCTTGAACAACTTGCCTTCCTGCTCGAGCTTCAGCACGATGCGCTCATCCACGCTGAGGTATTCGTTCGTGCGCGTGACGATCTTCGAAACGAGATCATTCAGCGCCGTTCCGGAAAGCGATTTCAGGCGTTCGACTTCTTTCGCTTTTTCTTCTTCGGAGAGATAATCCGCTTTCACGAATTCACCGCCGAACTCACCGACTTCCTTGCGGAAACGACCGCGGAGATCAACCAGCGGAACGGCTTTTTTGTTGTCGTCGAGCACGAGCATCGGCGGAACACCAGCCGCTTTCGCCGCGCGCGCGTCATCCGCACCGAACGTCGGCGCGATGTGCACGATGCCCGTTCCGTCTTCCGTAGAAACGAAATCACCGGCGATAACCTGGAAGGCATTCTCCGCGTGCTCGTGCGGAAGCGTGTAGGGAAGCAGTTGCTCGTAACGAAGACCGACGAGATCGGAACCGGAAAATTCACCGGCGATGTGGAACGGCACGGCTTTATCACCGGGTTTATAATCTTCGAATTTCAGCGCCGCGTTTTTCTCCGGGAAATATTTTCCGGCAAGATCTTTTGCCAGCACTACATGCGTCGGCTGGTGCGAGAACGGATTGAACGTTTTCACCAGCACGTAGCGAATGTTGTTGCCCACTGCCAGCGCCGTATTCGAAGGAAGCGTCCATGGTGTCGTCGTCCAGGCGAGGATGTTCACTTCATGATCGCCGAACAGGTGCTTCGTTTTGTCGCTGCTTTTTACTTTAAACATCGCCGTCGCCGTACGGTCTTTCACCGGGCGGTAACATCCGGGCTGGTTCAGCTCGTGCGAAGAAAGTCCCGTTCCCGCAGCAGGCGAATACGGCTGGATGGTGTAGCCTTTGTACAGCAGATCCTTCTTGTACAATTGCTGCAGCAGCCACCACACGCTTTCGATGTACGTGTTCTCGTACGTGATGTACGGATCGCGCATGTCGACCCAGTAACCCATTTGCCGCGTGAGCGCCTCCCAGAGGTCGGTGTATTTCATGACCTCGGTGCGGCAGGCTTTGTTGTATTCTTCGATGGAAATTTTCTTCCCGATGTCTTCTTTCGTGATGCCGAGCGTTTTTTCCACGCTGAGCTCGATCGGCAGTCCGTGCGTGTCCCAGCCGGCTTTGCGTTTCACCTGCTTGCCTTTCAGCGTCTGGTAGCGGCAGAAGATATCCTTCATGGCGCGCGCCATCACGTGGTGAATGCCGGGTTTTCCATTGGCGGACGGCGGTCCTTCGTAGAACACGAAAGGCTCCGCATCAGCGCGCTCGGAAACGCTGCGTTCGAAGATTTTGTTTTTCTCCCAGTCCGCGAGCACGTCGGCTGCGATTTTCGGGAGGTCGAGGGAAGTATATTCCGGGTACTTTTTCATTGGCGGAAAAGAAGGTGCAAAGATACGAATGAAAGAGGGGATTTACAGCGTGTGGCTGTAAGCGAAAGGAGGCCCGGCGGGAAGGGGGAAACCCGTCGCCGGGCGGTCAAATTCGGATGATTTGCAACGCGGGCTGGCCGGGGAGGAGTATTTCCCGGGCAGGAGAAGCGAAGAAGTGCGTGAAGCGTTGCATTGGGCGAAGATAGGAAAAGGGGAGACAACTGCTTCGCAGTGTGCCGGGTGGAAACACCCGGCACGCCGGGGGCGTGTGACTGCGGTGTGGGATG
>CAMLEF010000217.1 GCA_946478675.1 uncultured Flavobacteriales bacterium
TCCGCGGCAAGGCCGTGCCGTCGGTCGTCACTGTGTCGAAAATGGCGTTGGCGTTTTTTCCGCTAGTCTGGCCATCGACGGTCCGCCAGACGTCGAAAAAGTCGGTCAGCGTGACATTGCGGACCGTCGTACCCGTGCCCGCGGGGCCGCCTTCGCCGATGTGCAGCGTGCCGCAGGAAACCGTACCGGAGATTGTGATCGTGCCGGAGAGCGAAGGAATAAAAACCTCGTCCGTTGCTTTGGGAATTCCTGCGCCGCCGGTACCACCGGGCGATGCCGACCAGTGGGACGCTTCATTCCACGCACCGCTTCCGCCAACCCAATAGCGTTGATCTGCCAGCAGGGCCAGCGGCAAAAGAAAAAAGAACAGTAACGCTGGTAAGCGGTGTTTCAATGCGAATCAGTTTATGCGGTTGCCGGTAAAGTTCAACGATAGCGTCTTGCACGAATCCCGTCGCGGCTGTTCAAAATCAACAAGGTTGTTAACAGCGGGAAGCTTCGGATGAGCTTTACACCCCTAAAATAAACAGATTCGCCGGATTACACAAAGCCTGCGGGAACCGTATCTTTGTTGTGATTCAACCCTCCCTGTTGTGCCCAAAACCACCACCGATATCGCCGGCCCTGCGCCCGACATCACCATTCTGCTGAAGATCGATCGCTACTTCATCCAGGAACAGCTGATCAGTTCCATTTCCCGTTTCGGCAAAGGCAGCCGCATCACGCTCACCAACGGCGAAGAGATCATCGTCAACATGACCTACTCCCGCGTCCGCGAATTGCTGAGAAAGTGAATTCGTTTATTCGGGCATTCGTTCATTCGGAAATCAGACACCGAATGAACGAATGTCCGAATGCCCGTTTTATATCTCCTCTCCCACTCCTGATTTTTCCTCTACGATCTCGCGGAAGGAACGGCGTGTGGCTTTGCTTTCGGCCCAGGCCGGGAAATCGAAATATTCGAACGCTGATTTTTCGAACGGATCTTCTTCCAGCTTTTTCAGTTGCGCGTTTAGTTCTGTAAACAGCGGCGTCATTTCTTTCGGGTCGGCGGTTTTGGAGGTGCGTTCGGAGAAACGGAGAAAAACGTTCTCGAACTGGTAAGCGCGATTTCTCGTTTTGAGGTAACGCTGCACGTTGCGGCTCACGTACGGCAGCAGGTCGCGGTGATCGAGCTCGATGTGCAGGATGAGCGCGAAGACCTGCGCGACGGCGTAGATCCATTCGTTTTGCCCGATGGCGGAATCGTTCAGCAGCCGCGTGGTCCAGCGAAGCGCCTGCTGCAATTTTCCTGCGCCGTAACAAGCGACCGCCACGCTCATCACGAAGTGCGCTTCCCGCAGCTTGCTCAGCTTTCCTTCGAAACGCGCGAGGCCTTCTTCGATCTTCGGCACGAGCGTCATCGCTTTTTCGAAATGGCCGATGGAATTGTAGAGCGTGAGCTCGAGGCTGTAGGCGCTGGCGAAGAGCTTCATCTCGAGATCTTCGTTGCGGCCGGTGTCGAGCTTCTCGGGCAAAGTGCGCAGCTTCGTCAGGTGCTCGAGCACTTCGCCGTAACGCTTGAGGCGGCTGCAGACGTAAATGAGATTCGTGAGCACGCCGAAATACACGTTTGGTTCGTCGCGGAAAATTTCGGTGTTCGCTTCGATGAGCAGCGCGTTGGCGGCGAGGTGCGCGCGGCAATTTTCCATATCGGCAACGGCGAAATAATACGCGCTGTACGTGTGATGATAGAGGAAGCGCGCGTTCACGCCCATCTTTTCCGGCGAGAGGTCGCGGATCGAAGCGTCGATGAGGCTGCGGAAATCGGCGAGCTGCGCGGATTCACGGGCGCGGCCTTTCGTATTGAGCAGCAGGAAGAGGCGGCTCTTCACATTCCACAGGTCGTTGTACGCGCGGATCTGTCCCGCCACGCTGCGGTCCTCGTCAAGAATATCGAGAATGTCCGCATCGCTCATATCGGAATAGCTGTCCTTCTCGATGAGCGCTTTTTCCATCGCGTGTATCTCGACCATCGCAGCGTGCTTCTCGTATTTCTGCGCGAGCTTCTTCGCACTGCGCAGGCGTTTCGCGCATTGATCGTAGAGCGTTTTCTTGTAAAGAATTTCGGCGTAATGCAATTCTTTCCAGAGCTGCGCATCGACCGAGCTGTTGTGATGAAACACGTCGAGGCTGCGCAGGATCGCTTCGTACAAACGCATCTTGACGATGGAGAAATTATTGACGCCCGCATCGCCTTTGAATTTTTTCAGCAGCTGCGCTTCGTCGTATTCTTTCATCTTTTCGATGGCGTCGAACAGCACGACGTAGTTGTTCTGCTCCCCGATCGTATGTCGCCCGGCGAAGATCTTAAAGTGCCTTTTCTCCTGTTTGGTGAGCGATTGGATGAGACGGAACAGCTGGTCGGAACTTTTGTTGGACATGTTAACTTTTCAGGGTTTTTTGGTGGGGTTTCACCTGTTGACTACGTGATCTTCGGGGCGATGCGTGAACGTGTAATTGTTTTTTCCATCGGGGCTGCGTCCTTTGTCATTAAAGCGTTTGAACGAATAGTTTTCAGCGGGGCGTTTCCTGAAATTAATTCTATTCCTTCTTTTCCGCAAGATGAACAGGAAACGCTTGCACTTGTAAAAATCGCTCTTGACCTGTATAAAAATCCCGGAATGCGGTTTTTCTGCTGGACGCGAAACCCGGCAGCAGCACAAATCACTACGAGTCATCACTTTACGTTTCACAAAAACGCATTGACCTGTTCATTCCGGCCACAATGCGGTTTGATCGGCGAAAAGCGTCCGGATAGCTTTGTCACGTATTGGTAAATTTCATGCGATCCGCTGCGGGGTCCGGTTTCAAAGGGGATGTTGGCCGGGCCCCCGGCAATCGCTAAAAAGAGAGCAGTTGATCGGCGATGAAATCGTGCCTTTACCATAAGATCGTTGCTGATCTTTACCTCCGACACTAACGGATGTTTTTTTTCGATCCTTTTTCCGCTTATACACCCATCACTACCGCCTGCAATTTCGTACTGACAGGTTCAACCGGAACACCTACCTTAGGTGCATGTTCCGGGCAGGCGTGCGCTCCACTACTCTTCGCATCCGATCGTTGTTGCTGACTTTTTGCGCAGCGCTGTTTTTTGCCGCACCGGCATTCGCACAATCCTTCAACTTCCGCCAGTATTCAGTCGACGACGGACTTCCGTTCGTGCAGGTGTACACCATTTTCCAGGACAGCAAAGGCAATCTCTGGTCGGGCGGCTACGGCGGGTTGAGCAGCTTCAACGGTTCTTCGTTCACGAATTTTTCGCCGCGCAACGGGCTGCCGAACCACTGGGTGACTTCGATCGCGGAAGATGCGCACGGGAATCTCTGGGCAGGCACCATCACCGGTGCAGCGCGTTACAACAACGGACGCTTCGAACATTTCACGACCGCGAACGGCCTTTCCGACAATTTCGTCAACTGCCTGCTGCGCGACAACCGCAACGTGCTTTGGTTCGGCACCGCGAAAGGCTTGTGCAGCTACAACGACGTTTCATTCACGCGTTACGGGAAAGAAGGCCCGGGTGACCTTTCCATCCTTTGCCTCTACCAGGAACCGAACACGTCACATCTCTGGATCGGAACGGCCGACGGCGTTTTTCTCTATGAGAACGGGAAGTTCACGCATTATGCGCTTTCGCCGCTGCTCGACGGAAAAGTAACGGCCATCGCGCAGGGCCACGACGGAAAAATTCTCGCCGGCACTGCGGACGGGCTCTTCCGCCTGGAGAACGATCATTTCAACCTGCTCATCACGCCTGAAGGTTTTGAAATGCCTTCGGTGGCGGCGATGGTGACGGACCCTGACGGCAATGTGTGGATCGGCGCGGAGAACGGGCTCTTCGCTTTTGACGGGAAAAATTTCCGGCATTACCGCGTGTCGCTCGACCGCAATGCAGGAAACGTCGGCAGCCTGTTCGTCGATTACGAAGGCAGCATCTGGCTCGGCACGCATTCGGGGCTTTACCGTTTTCGCGGCGAAGGTTTTTCCAGCTACAGCATTCACGACGGGCTCGTGGGAAATTTCGTTTTCGGAATTACGGAAGACGACGACAATCATCTTTGGATCTGTTCCGACTCGCGCGGCGTTTATGCGTTCGACGGGAAAACGTTCACCAACTTCGACAAGCAGGAGGGGCTGGCCTCTTCGAAAACGAATGCGTGCATGTTCCTCGACGGAAAAATTTTCGTCGGCACCGACAATGGCCTCAGCGTGATCGACAAAAACGGGCGCATCACGAATTACCATCGCAAAGACGGGCTGAACAGCGATTCGGTGAATTGCATGATGACCGATCATCTCGGGCGGTTGTGGCTCGGCTGCGGCATGGGGCTGACGGTTTACGAGAATGGAAAATTCACGCCGTATGCCATTCCCGTTCGCAGCAAAGAAGAGCAGTTCGACGTGTGGTGCATCGCGGAAGACAGCCGCAACAACATCTGGGTGGGCACGTACGTGGGGCCGCTGTTCCGCTTCGACGGAAAAACGTTTACCGATATGCGTGCGCCGCTCGGCATCTCGACCGACTCGTATTTCGGCATTTGCGAAGACCACGACGGCCGGTTGTATTTCGGCACGCTCGACGGCGTTTTCATTTACGATCCGCGTTCCGGCGCCAAAGCCGATCGTGTGACCGAAGCCGACGGCCTCAGCTCCGACCTGATCTACTGCATGTCGATGGACAAGGAGAAAAAATTTCTCTGGATCGGAACGAACCAGGGACTGAGCCGCCTCGACGTGGAAGAGTATGCGCGCGACCGCAGCAAAGTCATTTACACATTCGGGAAAGAAGAAGGATTCACCGGCGTCGAATCGAACTCGAACGGCATCTTCATGAGCCGCGACGGCACGATGTGGTTCGGAACGGTGAACGGGCTGATCCATTATTCGCCGCACGAGTACAAGCGCAACGTGGCCGGCACGAAGACGAACATCACCGGCATCCGTTTGTTTTACGAAGACACGCTGCTGCCCGATGAAGCGGAGCTGCCGTATTTCCAGAATAATCTTTCGTTCGAATATGTCGGCATTTGCCTGACGAACCCGGCGAAGGTGCGTTACAAATACATGCTCGCCGGTTTCGACGCGGACTGGTCGCCGGCGACTTCCGAAAAGGTGGCGCGTTATTCGAACCTTCCGCCGGGCACGTACACGTTCCGCGTGATCAGCTGCAACAACGAAGGCATCTGGAACAATGATCCGGCGGAGTACACGTTCACGATCGCTACGCCGGTGTGGAAGCGCCCGTGGTTCTGGCTGCTGCTGACGTTCGTCGCGGTGGGTTTCCTGGCGACGGCGGTGCTGTTGCGGATCCGGCAGGTGAAGCGGCGTGAGCGCATGGAATCGGAAGCGCAGGTTGCTCTCGCGCGAAACGAATTGAAAGCGCTGCGTGCGCAGATGAACCCGCATTTCGTTTTCAACTCGCTCAATTCGATCCAGCATTTTATTCTCACGAATAAATCGGCCGACGCGGGAAAATACCTGAACAAGTTCGCGCGGTTGATGCGCGTGATCCTGAACAATTCCGAGAAGTCGCTCATCACGGTGAACGAAGAGCTCGAATACCTGCAGCTTTATCTCGAGCTCGAAGAGATGCGCTTCGAAGGAAAGTTCAGCTGGAAGGTGACGGTCGATGATAACGTGGACACGGATTATTTCGAAATTCCCGCGATGCTGCTGCAGCCGTACGTCGAGAACGCGATCCTGCACGGGCTCACGCCGAAAAAAGAAAAAGGACATCTCGAAGTGCGGATGAGCCTGGAGAAAAACACGCTGGTGTGCAGCATCATCGACGACGGCATCGGGCGCGAGAAAGCACGCGAGATGCGACAGCTGTCGAAACGCAAAGACCATCAATCGCTCGGCATGAAGATCACGCACGATCGCCTCGAGCTGATCAATCGCATGCACGGCTCGCAGCTGAGCCTGACGATCACCGATCTTCATCACGAGGACGGCTCACCGTCGGGAACGCGAGTTGATATATTCATACCGGTTTCCTAATTTGTGCAATCCTAAAAAAACCTGACCGACCATGATCAACGCCGTAATTGTTGAAGACGAAAAGAAAAGCCGTGAAGTGCTGGATGCGCTCGTGAAAGCGAATTGCCCGGACGTGAACATCGTCGGTACCGCAGAATCGGTAGCGGAAGGCGTGGAGCTGATCCGCAATGCAAAACCGCGACTGGTTTTCCTCGACATCGAGATGGCCGACGGCAGCGGTTTCGACCTGCTGGAGAAAGTTCCGAATTCCGGATTCGACGTCATCTTCACGACGGCTTCCGATGCACACGCCCTGCGCGCGATCAAGTACAGCGCCATCGATTATCTCCTGAAGCCGATCGACGCCGACGAGCTGAAAGCGGCCGTTGAAAAGATCCGCGCGAAAGCCATCGACCACACGAATCTCGAGAGCCTGAAATTTCTGCTCCAGAATTTCCGCAAGCCGAACGAGCAGTATTCGAAGATCACGCTTCCCACCGGCAACGCTTACGAGATCGTGAACGTGAAAGACATTATCCGCTGCGAAGCCGACGGCAGCTATACGAGCTTCTTCCTCGAGAATAAAAAGAAGCTGCTCGTTTCCGCCAGCCTCAAGCATTACGAAGATCTTCTTCCTGCCGATGATTTCATCCGCGTACACCATCACCATTTGATCAATATGCATCACGTGGTGCGTTACCTGAAAACCGACGGCGGTTACGCGGTGATGAGCGACGGAACGCAGATTGAAATTTCACGCCGTAAAAAAGACGCGTTCCTGCAGCGACTGAATAAAGTTTAATCGGTCATTCGGTCATTCGGAAAAACGGTTGTCGTTCATTGCGGCAACCGTTTTTTTATTGAAACGATGGTGTATCTGTTTGATTGCTTTTGCAAGCTTGTTCGAGCGGAGTCGAGAACTTTCGCATTCTAATGCAACAGTTCTCGACTCCGCTCGAACAAACAGGGGAATTCCAACCGGGATAATGCCATTGAGATACACATTGCATGAATTCCCGAAGAGAAAACCGAATGAACGAATGCCCGAATAACCGTTCATCCATACGTTTCACCACTTATCTTCCTTTCAATCCCAATTACCTTACCCCTCCAGCCACCTGTTAAAAGTGGCTATCCTTTCCGTTTCGATGCGCGTAATATTGAATGGAAATCAGCTACAAGACGAGAGAACTTCAGCTGACAACCGACAGGTAACCGCTCATTGAAATCCTGTTATTGAAATTAAAAGTAAAAGAGCCAATGGCCCTGAGCCTAACGGGTGAAACCGGGTGGACATCGTATTCGGGGATGTTGCGTTGACTGCCTGGCTCACCCGGCTCTTTGCTTTTTTTCGTGTAACGTTTTTTAAAATTCCCGTTACAGGAAAAAAAGCTACTACGAGTCGAGCGACTCCCGGATACGGAAATAGCGGGAGCGTCATTCTATACAAACGGAAGTTTAACCCTCAAATTCTGTGTGCCATGAAAAAGAATGTGCATCATCGGAAAGGCCACACCTACCACGTAGACGGCCTCGGCACCATCAGCATTGTTTTTGGAATTGCATGCGTTGGTTTCATTGTCTATAACGTTTTTCATGTAATCTTTTCCTGAGTGTGTGTGGAATCTCGGTCCTTCCTGGAACCCCAGCGTAACAGGAAGACCGGGATTTTTAAAAGAGTTTTTTTTGTTCTGATTCATACTGATGCCTAATGAAATCACCGGTCGCGGAAAATTTAACCCCTCCGGACCGGTGATCTTCTAACGTAAGTCCGGTCACCTTCGACGACCGTCCCTATATCACCCACCCCGAAAAAAACGGTGTGGGTTTTTTTATTCCGGGTTGCGAAGTTGCGGGGTGCGTGGTTGCGAGGGTTAGAGGTTGTCGAAAGCTGCTGCGGTA
>CAMLEF010000218.1 GCA_946478675.1 uncultured Flavobacteriales bacterium
ACGCCCTGGGTCACCGTCCATCACGGCCACACGCCGATCATCGAGATCACCTCTGAGACCACCGCCACCGGCATCTGGGCGATGGAAGACCGGATCTATGGCTCGCCCGGCGAGGATATTTCCTGGATCCACGGCTTCGGCGCAAATTCGGTGAACTGCAGAATGTACGAGTGAAAAAGAAGAAAGCCGATCGCCACGAACACGCACCAGGCCATCAGCTTCAGCAGGAGCGGCGCCGTGGAATAACGTTGCCAGGAATGGAGTTGCATGCGGCAAAGTTGGTTAAAAAGTCGAACGGTTGGTGAAGCCTGCTGATTCACTAAACCAACCAACTCACTTCTCTCAACCAGCTCACCAACTTTTGCAGGGTTAATGTTCTTTGACCGTCATAAGCAATTCGCTGTCGAAAATGCTGGCGGGTGAAATCATCGGCTCTTTCAGCGGAATGTTTTTGCCGTAACGTCGCGCCAGTTGCTCCTTGACGACGGGGTTGCTGAGATCGTATTCGCCGAGCGGTTTTGTTTGGCCGACTTCCAGCCCGGTTGCTTCGTGGTACGCTTTCCATACGAGCTCGGAGCAGTAAAAATTCTCGTCGCTCCAGTTGAAGGCGATGTCGTAGTTCTTGCCGAGATTTTTCGTGACGTACGCGTGCATTTTATTCAGCGCGGGTTTCGTCAAAACACTGTCGGCGTTTTTCAATCGCTTCACGACATAATAATTGTGATCGCCGTGCGTGATCCATTCTTCGAACGGCGTTTTCGAAACCGGCTGCACGGCTTCGTAGACAAACCATTTGCCGCCGTCGTTGAACAGGACGCCGCAATGGCTGTATTTCGAATGTGTCGCCAACTGGATTGCGGCGCTTTGTCCGCTGCCGGAAGTCTGGAAAATGATATCGCCGTCGTGCAGATTCGTGTCGACGGCCGTGGTGCTTATAAACGTTTCACGTTCTGTCCCGTTTTCCTTTTCAGGAATTGAAGAAGACGCGGGTTGACAGGAAAAAATCGTGATAAAAAGCGCGAAGGGGAAAATGAATTTTTTCATCACCCCAATTTACCGGCGAAACATCCGGGATGGAAATTCTTGCTGGTAAATAGTGTTAATGCGCCGCGAGATGAGCGGACACGACGGCATACAGCGCGGCGGTTTCCGTGCGGAGGCGGGTGTCGCCCAGGCTGACGGGATGAAAGCCGTTTTTCATCGCGAGAAAAATTTCTTCTCCGGAGAAATCGCCTTCGGGCCCGATAAGGATGAGCACTTCGTCCACCTGCTTCACCTGCGCTTGCAACGAACGTTTTTCGCCGTCGACACAATGTGCGATGAATTTCTGCGTCGCTTCGTTGTTCTCCAGCAATTCGCGGAGCGGCAGCACGCCGTGAATTTCCGGCAGCCAGGATTGCTGCGATTGTTTCATTGCGGAAACGACCAGCTTTTCGAGACGCTCAATCTTTACTTTTTCTTTTTCCGAATGATCGCACTGGATCAGCGTGATGCGGTCGATGCCGATCTCCGTTGCTTTTTCCACGAACCATTCGAGGCGATCGGCGTTCTTCGTGGGCGCAACAGCTACATGCAAACGAAAAGTGCGGCCGGTCGTTTCGCTTTGACGGCGTTGAACCAGCAGCGTGCAGCGTTTCGCGTGATCGTCTTCCACCGTTGCTTCCGCGCGTGTTCCTTTTCCATCGACGAGCTCCACGATGTCGCCTTTCTGCAGGCGCAGCACACGCACCGCATGTTTCGATTCGTCTTCGTCGAGTGCGATGAGATCGCCGGAAAGGTCGGGGAAGTAGAAGAGGTGCATGTCGTTTATCCGAGGGCGATGCGGTTCGTGCTCATCCATTCCTGGAATTGCCGGCGGATCGTTGCTGCCGTTACGCCGCTTTCGCGCTGTGCTTTCAAAGATAAGGCGCCTTCGGATTTCGACAGCTTATGATTTTCCTCATCTGTCAGCAGCGGATGATGCAGGAAGTTGATTCCTGAGAATGACGCTTCTCCCAGTTGCTGTGCAAGAAAAAGCTGCGCGGCAGTCGACGAAAAAAGATCGGCCCCGCGCACAATGTCCGTTACGCCGAAATGCAGATCGTCGGTTACGGAAACGAGATGATACGCCGGAAGACCATCGCGCCGCCTGACGATGAAATTGCCGGTTTCCTGCTGCAGATCGATGGTGTGAGGACCGTTGTTGTCGGAAAATAAAATCGTCGCGCCTTGCGGAATTTTCATTCGAAGCGAAGTGTCGGGCGTATCAAGCAGCAACTGTTTGGTTTCGCAGAAGCACCGACCGTTTTCCTGCAATTGCTTGCGAGAGCAGGAACATGCGTACACTTTTTCTTCCGCGATGAGTTTTGCAATTGCTTTCTCGTACAACGGCAAACGATGGCGCTGCGACCAGTTGGCTTCAAAGTCCTGCGCATCTTTTGGTCCGTTCTGCCATTCGATGCCGAGCCAGTGCAGGGAATCGAAAATGTCCTGCACGTATTCCGGGCGTTTCCGTTCGGCGTCGCTGTCGTCGATGCGAAGGAGGATCTTTCCGTTATGAAATTTCGCCAGTTGTTCCGTCAGTAAAAAAGAGAACGCATTGCCGGTGTGCAGGTAACCGCTGGGTGTAGGAGCAATGCGCGTGAGCATGAATAGGATTTAGGAATTGTGATTTACGAAGTACGATTTATTTAGTGACTTCTGAAAATCCTTAATGCCCTGATGTTTTTGTGGCAACAGCCATTTTTTTTTGCCACTAAGGCACAAAGACACAAAGGAAAATTACTGATGAGGGCCTGCGTCTTTATCGTCTTAGTGCCTTGGTGTCTTTGTGGCAATAATCATTTCGTCTTTTGCCACTAAGGCGCAAAGACACAAAGAGAAAAATGTCAGATGAGAGCTTGCGTCTTTATCGTTCTTAGTGTCTTTGTGTCTTTGTGGCAATAACCATTTACGCCTTTTGCCACTAAGACACAAAGACACGAAGGAAAACGGTGGCTAATACAAATCCGTTTCGTCCACCAGATCGATGACGTCTTTGTATTGCACCTTCTTCATTTCCGCTTTGTCGTAACGCGGCGAAACAGCGGACGACGGCATCGAATTGTTATCGCCGGCATCCATGCTCGTGTTGAGATCGAACACGTCGTACATCAGGTAATTCCCGGTCGAACGTTTTGATTTCCCGAAACGCCAGCTCACGCCGAATTGCAGGAAGAGCGTCGGATCGGGTTTCGCATGATAGAAGAAATGCCGCATCGGCCCGTACTGGTTCACGGGATTGTACGAGTACGAATAGAACCAGACGTTGTTGCGCACCGCCACGCCGCCGGAGAAGAAGACGCTGAAATTGGGATTCGGACGGAAGTCGAAACGCACGCCGTTCGCGATGCCGGTGTAACCCATCTGGAAAACGGAATCGTTACCGCTGTACAGCGTATCCTTGTTGCTGAAGCGATACAGTCCGCCGTACGCGCGCGTGAAAATGCTGAAGGTGAACTTCGGTTTCGGCTGGAAATACACCGCGAGGAAACGCGGGAATTGTGCAGTGAAATAACATTTGCCGTCGAGCTTCCCGATGCGGATGCCGAATACCGGGAGATACAGGCGGTTGCCGAAGAGGAAATTTTTCGTCACTCCCGCGCGGAAGCTGAAATTCGGCGAAGCCATGATGTTAAAGATCAGCGAGCCGCCCATGCGCCAGGTTTGCGTGAGGTGCTTGCTGTAATGATCGCCCGTCGCAAACGTGAAAACGTCGCCGAAAAAAATGAAGCGCGAGCCGAACGCATAAATCCCGCGAAGGCCGATGCCTGTTTTATACAGTCGGTGTTGTTTCGCCAACCCCGAAAATTCCGGACGGTCGCCAAGCGCGTTGAACGTGAGCAGCAGGTGAAAGGTGTTGATGTCGGTGCTGTCTTTTTTGCCGATAGCGGTGTGCGTCCAGAGCGGCGTGTAGAAGCCGATGTTCGTTTGCGCAAACGTGTATTGTCCGAGGCGCGTGTTGATCGCCGTTTTGTTGCCGTTGAGATCGCGGCGGCCGGTGGAGAAGTTGTCGAGGTAAATGCACGGGCGGATGTAATTGCGCACTTCACGCGGTTTGCTTTCGCGAAACAGGGCAGACGACGTTACGTTTCGCGTGGAATCGCCGGGCGCTGCCACGAGAAAACCGGGCAGCGCGAGGAGCAGTAGCAGGAAAAGTCGGGGAGGACGCATACTATCGTTCTTTCGGTTTCGGCGGTTTCTGGTTATCCTGCGTGATGATCTCGACGAGCTTCTTCTTGAATTCTTCTTCTGCGACGTACAGCAGCGCGAGCTTTTTCGCAGGCAGCACCGTCTTCAGCTTTTCATTCATCTCCGCCTGCAGCGCGACGTCCTGCTGCCGGAGCGAAATGATCTCGTCGGAAAGACGCGTGAGCTCTTCATCGGAAAGCTGGCCGGATTGCTCGCGGATCTTGCGGTAATCTTCCTGCAGCTGCTTGCGGATCACGTCGCGCTTGTCCTGGTATTCGTTGTAGATCGGCCAGAATTTTTCCGCTTCTGCCGGAGTAAGCGCGAGACGATCGGTGATGAACGCGACCTTGAGCGCCTGCACGCGTTCCGCTCCTGCTGCCGTGCGCGTCGAATCGCGTTTCTGCTGCGCGGCCAGGTCGTTCGCCAGGAAAGCGAGGAAGAAAAGCAGTAGGTGAATAATTCGCTTCATGCCCGGTAATTATTTTTTATCCTGGATAAGATTGATGTATTCCGAAGGATCCGTCGTGCCGTCGAGCAGGTAAGGCAGCAGCTCCGTGTTTGAATCTTCTGTCGATTGCTCCGCGGTTCCGTTCACATAACCCGCCACCGTCGTTTCGTCGATGAGGTCGAGCTGCTCCATCGCATCCTGCTTTTCCACTTTGACGGGCGCAGGCTCCGGATGGTTTACCGTGCGCTGTTTTTTGTGCGGCTGCACGGCTACGATTTTCTGTTGCTGCGGAACGGAATCCTTCCCCGGCTGTTGCGCTACTGCCGGTTGCTGCGGCTGCTGCGGTATAACAGGCGCGGGTTGTTGCGGATGCGTCGTGTCGTTTTTCGCCAACTGTTTTTCCGGCGTCGTATCGCGGTTGAGGAACCAGAGGCTGACGGCAATCAGCAAAGCCGCAGAAGCTGCGATTGCTGCCGGTCGCGCAAAACGTTTGACGACTTCCGCAAAAACAATTACACGGCCGCGTTCGGTTGCGTGTGAATCTGTTTGTTCTTCTTCGGCAATGCGTTGTGAAATGCGATCGGCCAGCGAATCGAAATAACCGGCAGGAACGTCGTCGTTCTTTTGCAGCTCTTCCGTCGCCACACGCGAGAGGATTTTCCCGGAAAGCTTTTCGAAATAATTTTCCGGAACGCCAAAGCCATCATCCTGCTTCACGTTGTCGAGCGCGAGCTTCGTTTGCAGCGAATCGTTTAGCTCATCAAAGTAATTTTCCGGAACGGCAAACGATTCGCCTGGTGTTACGTTCGGCAATTGCGTCAGCGCAGCAATACGTTCCGTCAAATCTTCGAAATAGTTTTCCGGGATTACGAAGCCGAAAGAAGGATCGTGCGCATTTTTCAGTTGCACGACAGCAAGGATACGTTCCGCGAGTTCTTCAAAATAATTTTCCGGAACGGTGAAACCTTCCTGCGAAGGAAGAGCCGTTTTGGCATCAACGATTTTCGCATTTTCCGTGAAATAATTTTCCGGCACGACAAATCCCGCCTCCTTCGACCGGAGCGCATCCAGCAAAGGCGCATGCTTCGACAGATCGTCAAAGTCAGCAGGCAGGTTATCGTTGAGCTCGTTCATGTTTTATAAATGGTCCGTATTCCGGATAAACGCTTCAATTTTTTTCACCGCATGATGATACGAGGCTTTCAGCGCACCGACGGAAGTCTCCAGCACCGCCGACATATCTTCATACTTCATGTCTTCAAAATATTTCATGTTGAACACGAGCCGCTGTTTCTCCGGTAACTGCTGGATCGCTACCTGCAGCTTTTTCTGGATCACATCGCCGCGGAAATAATTATCGTCTTGCAGCTTTCCTTCGATCGAAAATTCCACGTCGCCGTAACGAAGGAACATATCCGCTTTGCGTTGCCGGATGAAGCTCAGCGTTTCGTTCGTCGCGATGCGATAAAGCCAGGTGTAGAGCTGCGCATCTTCCTTGAACGCATCGAGACCTTTCCACGCTTTGATGAACGCATTCTGCAGCACGTCGTCCGTGTCATCATGATCAACCAGCATGCGACGGATGTGCCAGTACAATCGCTTCTGGTAACGCTCCACGATCTGGCGGAAGGCCGCCTGCCGGGTGCGTTCCTCGCGGAACTGAGCTACGAGTTCTTTGTCGCTGGTCTCTGCCATAAAACAAAAAGGCTGCGCCTTGATCGAAGGATCCGGGCGCAGCCTGAAGGTATTAAAACGCTTCGTTAGCTGGTTTTACGCGCGATGGCACGGAGGGCGGCGTTCACGATATCCGGCGTGTCGAGCCCGTACTTCTTCATCAGTTCGTCCGGGGTTCCGCTTTCGCCGAAGGAATCGTTCACGGCCACCATCTCGAGCGGAGCAGGCGTGTTGCTCGTCAGCACGTGCGAGATACTTTCGCCAAGGCCTCCGAACTTGTTGTGCTCCTCTGCCGAAACGGCGCACCGGGTTTTCCTTACTGATGCTATGACGGCTGCTTCGTCCAAAGGTTTAATCGTGTGGATATTGATAATTTCCGCCGAGATGCCCTGCTTGTTCAGGATTTCCCAGGCTTCGAGCGCTTTCCACACGAGATGGCCGGTAGCGAAAATGCTCACGTCGGATCCTTCAAACAGCGTAACGGCCTTGCCGATCTCGAATTTCTGGTCGGGTGCCGTAAAGTTGGGCACCGACGGGCGACCGAAGCGGAGATACACCGGTCCTTCGTGCTGCGCGATGGCCATCGTGGCGGCTTTCGTCTGGTTGTAATCGCACGGATTGATCACCGTCATGCCCGGCAGCATTTTCATCAGGCCGATGTCCTCGAGGATCTGGTGCGTGGCGCCGTCTTCCCCGAGCGTGAGCCCCGCATGCGAAGCGCAGATCTTCACGTTCTTGTCGGAATAAGCGATCGACTGGCGGATCTGGTCGTACACACGGCCGGTCGAGAAGTTGGCGAAGGTTCCGGTGAACGGGATTTTACCGCCGATGGTAAGACCGGCAGCAACGCCCATCATGTTCGCTTCCGCAATACCGACCTGGAAAAAGCGGTCGGGGAATTCTTTCTGGAACGCGTCCATTTTAAGCGAGCCGGTGAGATCAGCGCAAAGGGCCACGACATTCGGGTTCTGGCGGCCAAGCTCCAGCAATCCCGCGCCGAAGCCGGAACGGGTGTCTTTTTTTTCTGTGGTAGCGTATTTCATGTTGATTGAGTTCTGAGTTTGGAGTCAGGAGTTCGGAGCATGGAGTAGAACTCCGAACTCCAGGCTCCGAACTCCCTGCTAATACAATTTTACCGTTGCTTGTCCGCCGGCATCGATCTTGAAACGGCGTTCTACGGTGTAAACGGTTTCGTGCGCGGATTTCGGACGATAGATGATGCGATAATTGCCGGGCTGCAGCACGACACTTTCATTCGTCGCTTTATCGTTGAGGTTGCAGACCCATTTCAGGTTGTTCTTGTCTTCGAGCAGGATCTGCGCCGTTCCTTCCGAAGGACGGAAGACGTTCACGACTCCTGCCTGCGGGATCTGGATCAAAGTCGTTTTGCTCTGGCCGATGTCGACTTTGTACATGTAGATCCGCGGCAGCGACAAGATCTCGAGATCGTATTTGCCGGTGATGTATTTCTGCATCGTGCCGAATTCCTGGACGCAAACCGTTTCCATCGTGCCGGCTTTGCGGACGATGCAGGGCAGGCTCGCGTAATTGTTCGTGCCGGCCACCTGCAAATTCAGGTAACCC
>CAMLEF010000219.1 GCA_946478675.1 uncultured Flavobacteriales bacterium
TTACATTAATACGGATTGGTAGAAGAACGGTTAGCGATGTCGGGTTACTGAGCGAAGAGGAACGTTCCGGAAAAAAGGAACAAGGCGAGTAGCGCTTTTCGGACCATTGTGATTGTTGGTGTGAGAAGGACAAATATAACAGGTAAAACGGGTCATTCGGGCATTCGTTCATTCGGGCAACCGGTCATTGGTTAGCCTGTGATGAAGATTACAAATGCTGGTTCTCCGATGCGCCAGGTGACCGAATGCCCGAATGACCCATTTCCCTATCTTAGCGGCCGTTTCCATGCAAGCCAAACTCCGTTTCATCCGCAAATCCAAGCTGCTGTTCATGCGCTGGAAGCTGCACGTGCTCGTCGAGCCGTTCTCCGGTTTCCTGCTGAACCTCGTTTATCTTTCGAAACTTTCAAAGTGGCGCGCCAACACGCCTTCGCCGAAGCTGAACGATTGGTACCTGAAAGAATGGGGCTACCAGAAGCGCTACAACCTCTACGACTTTATCCTCGAAGAAGAAAAGCTTAACGGCCCGATCCGCTACCTCGAGTTCGGCGTGGCGGCAGGACAATCGTTCAAATGGTGGCTTGATCACAACAAGCATCCCGAATCGACCTTTGACGGGTTCGATACGTTCACGGGACTTCCGGAAGACTGGAACGTTTTCAAAGCAGGTGCGATGTCGGCGGGCGGAAATTTTCCGGTGATCAACGACGATCGCGGAACGTTTCATAAAGGGCTTTTCCAGGAAACGCTGCCGGCCTATATCCGTTCGATGAACGATGATCGCCGCAAAGTGATCCTGCTCGATGCAGACCTGTATTCGTCCACGCTGTACGTGCTGACGTCGTTCGGCCCTTACCTGAAAAAAGGAGACATCATTCTCTTCGACGAGTTCACCGTTCCCCGTCATGAGTTCCTCGCGTATTCCGAATTCGTCGCATCGTATTACACCAAGATGGAACTGATCGGCGCGCAGAACAACTACTACTTCACCGCGTTTAAAGTGATTTAAGAAATTGCCAATTGCCGATTGCCAATTTGCAGTCGGCAGTTTGCAATCGGCAAAAAATAACAGTCATAGAAGAGCCGCGTTCCATTGGGAATCGCGGTTCTTCTATTGATAGCATTTACCATTGCCAACTGCAGACTGCCAACTGCTGCAATTGGACGAAAGAAAGACTCCCGGATGAGGGAAATTTGGCAATTTGCAATTTTCAGATTTGCTCCGCTTCGCGTTTCATCTCGGCTTCTTCCTGCTCGAGCAGCGTGCGGCGGTTTTCTTTGGCGCCGGTAATGGCGGCGTCCAATTCGAAACCGATCAGCAGCATCATCGAATTGTAGTAGATCCAGATCAGGAGGATGATCACGGAACCGATCGAGCCGTAGAGCTTGTTGTAGCGGCCGAAATTGTTGACGTACCACGCGAAGCCGATCGACGTCATGATGATGAGCAATGACGCCAGCAGTACGCCCGGGCTTAATAGTTTGCGGTGCATGCGCTGCGAAGGACCGTAACGGTAATACACGCCGATCGTCAGCATGAAGAGTGCGGCCACCACCAGCCATTTGCCGACCCACAGCAGCCCGCTTTCGAACGAGCCTTCTTTCATGATGCGCGGCAAAAACAATTCGCTGCCGACAATAACTGTTACGCCTGCAATCAGCACCACCGCCAGCCAAAGCACGAACGCCATCGCGATTAAACGCTGCTTCCACATCGCGCGCACTTCTTTCACGTGAATGCTTTTGTTGAACGCGCCCATCATCGACGTCAGGCCGTTGGTCGAGAAGAACAACGCCGCCAGCACACCGATGGAGAGCAGGCTGGAATTCTGCTGGTGAATGACCTGCGTGACCGTGTCTTCGATCGTCAGCCAGGCATTGCGGGGCATGACGCTGCGGATCGTTTCGAAAAGCTGGTCCTGGAAATTGTGGATCGGGATGTACGGGATCAGCGTGAAGAGAAAGATGATCGCCGGGAAGATCGCCAGGAAAAAATTGTACGCCATCGACGAAGCACGGATCTGCAGTCCGCCGCGGCTTAATCCTTTGCCGAAAAATACAGCGACCTCATACAGCGAAAGTCCTTCGAAACCCGGCAGCGACACGCGTTTAGAGTAGCGGCTGACGGAACGGGCGACGGGTATTTTCCGGAAGATCCGGAAGAGGGGCCGGATCATTTTCGGACGGCTTTAAGGCTGAGGTCGAGACTGCGGATGCTATGGGTGATGCCGCCGACGGAAATGAAATCGACGCCGGTTTCTGCATAGGAACGAATGGAGGAAGCGGTGATGCCGCCGGAAGCTTCTGTTTCGAAGCGGCGTGCGGTCATCGCAACGGCTTTCTTCATTTCTTCCGGCGTGAAGTTGTCGAACATGATGCGGCGCACGCCACCTTCCTGCAGCGCTTCTTCCAGCTCCGTGAGGTTGCGCACTTCGATCTCGATGTCGAGCGATAATTTTTTCTCCGCGAGATATTTTTTCGCCGCAGCAATAGCTTTTGCCGTTCCGCCGGCGTAATCGACGTGATTGTCTTTGATGAGGATCATGTCGTACAATCCGAAACGGTGATTGGCGCCGCCGCCGATGCGCACCGCCCATTTTTCGAAATAGCGGAAGCCCGGTGTCGTTTTGCGCGTGTCGATCACTTTCGTGTGAAGTCCGTCGAGCAGCTGCACGAGCTGCCAGGTGGCGGTAGCGATCCCGCTCATGCGCTGCATGCAGTTCAACACGAGACGTTCGGCAGTGAGGATGGAACGGGAAGGCCCTTCCACTTCGAACGCGACGTCTCCTTTGTGAACAAGCGTGCCGTCGGTAAGCATTACATTCACCTTCAGCGATGGATCGACTTCGTGGAAGATGAGCACGGCCAGCTCCACGCCGGCGAGCACGCCTTCGTCTTTCACGAGCAAACGCGCGCGATCTTCTGCAGTGGCGGGAATGGTGGATAAGGACGTGTGATCGCCTCCGTCGACGTCTTCTTCGAGTGCGGAGGCGATGAATGCGCCGATCAGCGCGTTGTCAAGGGGGGAAGCTGTATAGCCTGTGGCTTTACTCATCTGGATTCTCGATACGGAATTGTGTTACCGTAGTGACTCCAGCAGCTGCTTTCATGAGGTAATGGACCCGGTAAGTGCCGTTCGTCGTTTTGAGCGTGCCGGTCGCGAACTGCGAGTTGTTGGCAGGGATGCTTTTGTGAACGATGGTGAATTCCTGTACGGGATGCTTGGCGAAGAAATCCTTCAGGATAAGTTCCGCCTGCGCTTTGCTGTAAATGTTTTCCTGGTCAAGGACTTTCAGGTCGACATTATCAGCGAAGTATTTTGCGATTTCTTTCGCATTACCGGTGCGGATCGCATCAGCAACCTGGTCCGCTACGTCGGCAGAAGCCGCGAAGGGGAGAAGGAACAACAGGACAGCCAGTACAGTTTTCATGGCAAAGAGGTCAATTTACCACAGTTGTTACAACTATTGAGCCAAAATATCGGGTACATTCGTCCCTCAGGCAACAGGGCAAATTTAACGTTTTTACCTCGCGATGAAAATCACTTTTCTCTTCACCGGGAAAACGGAAAACGGCTGGATCAAAGAAGGCTTCGAGCAGTATTTCGGCCGGTTGCGCCATTATGCGGACGTAACGCTGACGGAGATCGCACCGCCGAAGAACGCCGCGAAGATGGAGCCGTCAGCCCAGAACAAAGCGGAAGGAGAACTGCAGCTCGCCCGCATTGCCGACGGCGATCGCCTCATCCTGCTCGACGAACGCGGAAAGGAATTCTCTTCGGTGGAGCTGGCCGGTTGGATGCAGAAGCAGCAATCGTCGGGCGCGAAACGCCTGGTGTTCCTCATCGGCGGCCCTTACGGCTTCTCCGAAAAAATTTACCAGCGGGCCGATGCGCAGGTTTCGCTTTCACGGCTTACCTTTTCACACCAGATGGTACGCGTGGTGCTGGCCGAGCAGGTCTACCGGGCCTTCACGATCATCCGCGGCGAGAAATACCATCACCAGTAAATGTTCGAGCTCGAGAATTTTTCCTACATCCGGTTCATCCACCCGTTCGAGTGGGTGATGCTCGCCATTTACCTGATCGTGCTCATCGGTATTTCGTTTCTCACGCAGGTGAGCAATATCCGGACGAAGCCGGTTTATAAGTATTACATGTGGGGGGTGATGCTGAAGATCTTCAGCTCGGTCGTTTTTTGCCTGATCTACATTTACTATTACCAGGGCGGCGATACGGTTTGCTATTACGAAACATCCCGCGCGCTTGTCAATCTCGCGTCCAAAGATCTTCCGGGTTATCTCACAGTGATCTCTCATTCGGCTTCGCTGGAAACGTATTCTTACTTCGACAGCAGCACCGGCTATCCCTGGCCCTTCATGT
The DNA here is from genome assembly GCA_946478675.1 of uncultured Flavobacteriales bacterium. Next base: position 4,382 of record CAMLEF010000219.1, read on the forward strand.
TTTACGATTCGCAGACGTTCTTCGTCGCCAAGCTCATTTCACCAATCCTTTTTATTTCCTTCAAAAGCTATCTCGTATCGAGCGTCATTCTTTCCTGGATCTCTTTTTTCAGCGTATGGCGCCTTTACCTGATGCTGTGCCGCTATTACCCCGGCCTCGAGCGGCGGCTGGCTTTCGGGATTTTGTTTGTGCCTTCGGTTTTGTTCTGGGGATCGGGCATTCTCAAAGACACGTTCACCTTCGCGGCGGTCTGCTGGTTTATCGTCAGCTTCGACGGCGCTTTTATCTATAAGAAAAAGCGATTGCGGAATATTATTTACCTGCTGCTGTCGATGTATATTTTGATCTCCATCAAACCGTATATCCTGTTCAGCCTGCTGCCGGGTGCGCTGGTCTGGGGGTTGTATGCCTTCGTGCTGCGCTTTCAATCACGTTTCATCCGTTTTGCGTTCGTGCCGTTCGTGTACCTGCTTTCGTTCGGCATCGGTTTCGGCATTCTCTCTGCGCTTGGTGACAGCCTGGGGAAATTCTCGATCGATAAAATGCTGCAGACCGCGTCGATCACGCAGAAAGACCTGAAGCAGGATTATTACCAGGGAAGCTCATTCGATATTGGTGAATTCGAGCCGACGATTCCCGGTGTGATTTCGAAAGCGCCGGCGGCGATGATGGTGGGATTGTTCCGCCCGTTTGTCTGGGAAGCGCGTAACGTGGTGATGATTCTCAGCGGACTGGAGAACCTGGTCTATTTGCTGCTCGCATTGATGCTGGTCCGCCGGTTGCTGATGGATCCTGTGAAGTTCTTTCGTGTGCTCGGTGAAAATCCGTTGCTGATCTTTATGTTGTCATACAGCCTGATCTTCTCCGTGCTGGTGGGATTGTCCACTTCCAACTTCGGCGCGCTGGTACGATTCAAAATCCCATTCATGCCGGCGTTTGTCTGCCTGCTGCTGGTGCTGAATTATTTTCTCGAGCGGAAGAAGACGGTTGCACCCCGTTATGTAACACAACCGCCCGGCAAAATCTGAATGTTCAGATGCCCTCTTCGAGAAGGCGTTGTTCCCATTTCCAGGCGCTCATCATCATTTCGTCGAGCGACTTCTTCGCCGACCAATGCAGGAGCTCTTTTGCACGGGAGCAATCGGAATAGATCGCTGCCACATCTCCTGCGCGACGATCGGCGATGCGGTAATTCAGCTTTTGCCCGGTGACATTTTCAAACGAGCGGATCGCTTCGAGAACCGTTACGCCTTCGCCGGTACCGAGGTTGAAGAGATCGTATTGCGGAGCCGCCGTGTCACTGATCAGTTGATTCAATGCTTTAACGTGAGCGTCGGCTATATCGCATACATGCACGTAATCACGGATGCAGGTACCGTCGCGGGTTGGATAATCGCCGCCGTAGACGAGCGTTTGCGGCAGCTTGCCGATCGCTGTGCGTGTGATGACCGGCACCAGGTTGCTTGGCCGCAGTCCGGGAAGCTCGCCCAGCTTACCCGTCGGATGCGCGCCGGCCGGGTTGAAGTAGCGCAGCGAAATACCTTTTATCGCCGGATGAGCCCGAAGGAAATCAGCCATGATGAGCTCCCCGACTGCTTTCGTATTGGCATAAGCTGATTCGGTTTTTCCCGGAACAGTAAACTCATTTACCGGCAGTGATGTAATGTTGCCATACACCGAGCACGAAGAAGAGAAGATGAAATTTTTCATCCGGCGTTTGGCACCGGCCTCCAGCACATTCAACAGCGAATTGATGTTGTTGCGGTAATAATCAACCGGGTGCGAAACGGATTCCGGTACCGATTTCAACGCGGCAAAGTGGATCACTCCGGTAATGCCGGGAAACTCATCGAACAGTTTTTCCGTCGCTGCCCGGTCGGCTAAATCCACCTGGCGGTAAGTCACTTCCTTGCCCGTAATGGCGGTAATACGCGGATACGTTTTTTCGTTCGAGTTCGAGTAGTTATCGACCGAAACGATCCGGTAAGACGTTGTTTCCTGCAACGCTACGATAGTGTGTGAACCAATGTAGCCTGCGCCGCCCGTAACAAGGATAGTTTCTTCCGTCATGCTGAATAGATTTTACGGTAAATATCCTCAGCAATTTTGAAATTCCTGTACTTCTCTGCTAAAGAATGTATCCTCCCGTGTAAATGCGATTGCTGCAACAACGCGTCAACATCCAGAACGGCGGATTTCATTTCATTGTCCGAAAGATTTTTTAACACGTAACCGGCGTCGTTAGCGGAAACGATTTCGCTGTCGGTGGAGATTCCATCCGGCAGCACCACCGGTAATCCCATCGCCCAGTATTCGCCGTTTTTTATCGGTGTGCAATACTTTCGGCTCGGTACCGGTTTGAAAGCGGAGAATGCGAAATCCGCAAGACCGAGATAATCGGGCATTTCATTGTGCGGCACAAAAGCAGTGATTACTTTTTTCGTGTCCACATCCTGCGAAACGCACAACGCATCGATCTCTTCCCGTTTCGCCGAAGTCAACAGCAACACACGGAAATTGTCGCCCCAATGATCGAAGCAGGCTTTAAAAAAGCGGAAGGTTTCTTCGCGCAGATACAAGCCGCCGAATTTTCCCGCATACACACCGACGATTTTTTCCGTAAGCCCCAGCTGTTCCAGCAACGCGGTATTTTTTCTTTTTGGCAAATCGAATTGCTGCAGGTCGATGCAGGCGGGTTTCGTGAAGAAGTTGTCACCACGGTAACCGTATTTTTCTGCTGCATAAGCTTTCATCCCGGGCACCACACCGATCAGCCACTGCGCATGATGCGTTTGTTTTTTCTCGAGGTAAAAAAGAACCCGGTACGCGATGCCGCCTTTTTTCCAGGTGCCGGTTTCCACCATCGCTTCGGCATGCGGCTCATAGCTGTCGAGCACCAGCGGAACACCGGTTTTCTTCGAGAGCCACCAGCCGATACCACCCGCCGGCGTACACCACGTGTGGATCGTGTCGATCTTTTTGGCGCGGATGAATTGCTTCAGGCTTCGGATCCGTTTCCACCAGCCGATCGCGGCCCTGGCGCCGAATGCATGCAGCGGAAAGGAAAAGTGAAAAATACCGGCTTCGGCTTCCTGCTCTTCCGCAGTGGCGTTTTCGCGTTCGAGTGTCAGCAGGTGAATGCGGCTGCCCGGCGGAAGCTGATCGCGCAGGATGCGCAGGTAGGGCAGCGTGTACGTTTGGATGAGCGCGTCACGAAAGCTCCAGTAAGTGATGACGAGAATTTGACGCGGCATGATCAGAAAATTTTCCGGAGCAGTTTGGTGATGTTCGGCGGCCAGGTCAGCACCGCGCGCAGCATGAAATACAAACCGCGTGTTTTGTTGCGGCCGTCCACCCACCAGCTGCCGGCAAGAATGATATACAGGTTGGAAAAACCGCGGCGGCGAAAAGCGGCGGAACGAAACAGTTTCCGATCTGCGGATTTGCGATAAACGCCGGTATG
>CAMLEF010000220.1 GCA_946478675.1 uncultured Flavobacteriales bacterium
TTCCAGATGGTCGTATGGACGATCGTGTTCGGGTTCTTCTTCATCCGCACCGTCATCGCGGAAAACGTCATGCCGCAGTTCTCGAACAACGAGCTCATCCTGATGGGCATCAGCGGCGGCGCTTATCTCGGCCTGAAGATTCCCGAGCAGAAAACCACCGCGCCCGACAACAACCAGGGCAACCCGCAGAATGCTGTAGATAATAACAACAACAACAACAACAACAATCCGCCCGCAGGACAGCAGTAGAAACGGAATATATCCGAATAAAAAACGAAGTCCGAAGTGATCACTCGCTTCGGACTTCTGCTTTTTACAAACCGCTGAAATTACTTCGACTTTTTAGTGCCACCCGTTGATGAGCTTTGCGGGTTGCCGGAAGGTGCAGTAGTTCCCGTCGGTTGGTCCTGCTGATTTCCTTTTTCAATGATATCATTCAGCAGGAGGCTGTCCGGTTTGCCGACGTACTCGATCAGCACTTTCGACTGGTCGGCGTACGAGCTCTTCGGGTAATTGTCGATGACATACTGGTAGAGCTGCTTCGCGCGGTCGGCGCCGTGATTGACGTCTTCGAGATACGAATCGTAAATGAAAGCGGCCACGAAGCAGGCGTCGGCATATTTCGGGTAGCCTTTGTATTTGCCGATGATCGTTTCGAGATAAACGGCGGCCTGCTGGTAGTTACGCATGCCCTGCGCGATGTCGGCGGCGCGGAAATAATATTCCGGCGTCATCGAATCGTTCGGGTAATTCACGGTGAAGTCGCTGTAGGCGCGTAATGCATCGCCGGCGAGCTTCATGTCCATCACGTTGCTTTTGCTGCTGCGGAGTTTCGTCTCAGCTGCAACGACTGCATCGTAATACTTCTGGCGCGCCTGGACCTTTACGATGCTGTCTTGTTTTGCTTTCTCGGCAGCCTTGTCCTGCTCCGACTGGCAGGCAACGAGAAACAGCAGGGCGACCGGGAGAAAAAGCAGTTTTTTCATAGGTAAAAGAGGGGTGAAGTAACAGGGGATATTGGCTTATTTGACGGGGAATTTCATTTTGTAATCGACATTGATCTTTCCTTTGGTAATGTCGTTGAGCTTGCCCTGCAGCAGGCGTTTGCGCAGCGGGCTGATGCGATCGGTGAAGAGCTTGCCATCGATGTGATCGTATTCGTGCTGGATGATGCGCGCGGCGATGCCTTCAAAGGTTTGCTTGTGCTCCTTGAAATTTTCATCCTGGTAACGGATCACGATCTTCGGCTTGCGCAGCACGTCTTCGCGGATCTTCGGAATGCTGAGGCAGCCTTCGTTGAATTTCCATTCGGTGCCTTCTTCCTTCTCGATCTTCGCGTTGATGAACACCTGCTTGAAATCGCCCAATGCCGCTTCTTCTTCGGTTTCGGCATCCTCCGCGAACGGAGCGCCGTCGACAATGAACAGCCGGATGGATTTTCCGATCTGCGGCGCCGCCAGCCCGACTCCTTTGGCGTTGTACATCGTGTCGTACATGTCGGAAATCAGTTTCTCGAGGCCCGGATAATCTTGGTCGATATCCACAGCCACTTTTTTCAGCACGGGGTCTCCGTAGGCAACAATGGGAAGAATCATGAATACAAAGATAATTTGCTTTCTGTAACGATCGGAGGGAGGGGAGCCGCGGGGGCGAAATATGCCGGTGTGCTGATGTGCCGATATGCCGATGCCCGCGGAATGCCGGCGCACATTGAAAAATTCAATGATTCAAAAACTCAAATATTCCTTAACGGAGAGAATATTTCCTGCAAAAGAATTTTGGAATTTTTGAATGATTGAGTGCGGGAAGCCGGTGCGCATCGGCATATCAGCAAATCGGCATATTGGCACATTACTTCGATGCCATATAGGACTGCAGAATGATCGTCGCGCTGATCTCGTCGATGAGGGCTTTGTCGCGGCGGTCTTTTTTCTTCAGGCCGGAATCGATCATCGTCTGGAACGCCATCTTCGAAGTGAAGCGTTCGTCGACGCGGGCAATTTTTTTGGAGGGGAATTTTTTCGCCAGCTGCTTCACGAATGCTTCGACGTGCGCGGTGGCGTCGGTGGCGGTCCCGTTCATGCGTTTCGGTTCCCCGACGACAATCGTTTCGACGTCTTCTTTGGCGAAATAATTTTCGAGAAACGCCAGGAGGTCTTTGCTGTGCACCGTCGTCAGGCCGTTCGCGATGATCTGCAGCGGGTCACTGACGGCAATTCCGCAGCGTTTGGTTCCGTAGTCGATGGCGAGCAGTCGTGGCATGCGGTAAAGATAGTTTGAAAAAAATGCTTTGCGGCCCTATGCTGCAACTGTTCCGCCTTCGCATTTCCCCGAAAATCCGATCTTCGCGGAACTATGAGCCAACAGCTGAAAACGACCATCGAAGCGGCCTGGAACGACCGCAGCCTGCTGAGCGATCCGAATACGATCGAAGCGATCAACACCGTCATCGAAGCGCTCGACAAAGGACGCCTGCGCGTTGCGGAGCCTGCCGGCGATCAGTGGCAGGTGAACGATTGGGTGAAGAAAGCCGTCATCCTCTATTTTCCCATCCGCAAGATGGAGACGATCGAAGTCGGCCCGATGGAGTTTCACGATAAAATGGCGCTGAAGAGAGACTATGCTTCACTCGGCGTGCGTGTCGTTCCGCATGCGATCGCACGTTACGGAGCGTTCCTCGCGAAAGGCGTCATCATGATGCCGAGCTACGTAAACATCGGCGCGTTCGTCGACAGCGGCACGATGGTAGACACCTGGGCCACGGTCGGTTCCTGCGCGCAGATCGGCAAAGACGTTCACCTGAGCGGCGGCGTGGGCATTGGCGGTGTGCTGGAGCCCGTGCAGGCAGCGCCCGTCATCATCGAAGACGGTTGCTTCGTCGGCTCGCGCTGCATCGTGGTGGAAGGCTGCCGCGTCGGGAAAGAAGCGGTGCTCGGCGCCAACGTCGTGCTCACCGGCTCTACGAAGATCATCGACGTGACCGGCGAAAAACCGGTGGAATACAAAGGCTACGTACCGCCGCGCTCGGTGGTGATTCCCGGCAGCTACGCGAAAAAATTTGCGGCCGGCGAATACAACGTTCCCTGCGCGCTCATCATCGGGCAACGAAAAGAATCGACCGACCTGAAAACTTCGCTGAACAATGCGCTGCGCGAATACGATGTGGCGGTGTAAGCTGCTGCTGCTGTTTTTCATCCTGCCGTTGCTGTCGTTTGCGCAGCAGCCGCAGGATTCTGCGTTTTTTGTGAAGAATGCTAACTGTCTTCTGCAGTTGCTGCCTGATGAGTTTCTGCCACCTTTCCCGGACGTACGCGACACCTTTCTTCATCACTGCGATGCGAGGCGCGGTATCCATGAGCAAACAATCACGCATTACCTGGTCACGGACCGGGGTACGAAGAAAGATTCCCTGCTGCTCTCCACCGGCGTATATCATTATGATGATGAAGCACGACTGGACGGTTTCGATATTTTCAATCCCGGCGATCACGAATCCAGCCTGCATTTCGATGCGAGATATCTTACCGGCATACGGCCTTCCGTGTTTATTCTCAAACGAAAAGGCAAGACTGTTTCGCTTGATACAGTAAAATACAGTTACAACAATAGCGGGTTGGTGTCCAGTGTTACATGGAGGCACATCTCTCAGAAGCAGGATACAACGTATACGCAGCACTGGCTGTATGACGGCAAACACCAGCTCGTAGTGTTGGAAAACGGCCACTACGGAAACAGGACGGGCACTTTTACTTACGCTTACAATGAACGTGGCGATGTCGTACAACGCAACTTCCTTCTTCGTGAAAACGGTGCCGTGCTGGCTACGGATACGCTGATCTACACGTGGGCAGATTCTTTAAAACAGCAGCTTAAGGTGCAGCACAAACTTCGTTTTATCGGTCATTCGGATTGGCTCCTGCTGGAAGAGCTCCAGGCTTTTTACACGAACAGCAAATTGACCTATTATCGCTCGCCGTTTTCATTGGGAAAAGATATTGGGATAATGCTTGAGCCCGGAGAGGAATTAAAACTGGAGTATACGCCCAAAGGCAAGCGCGTGTTGGAGACGTACACCGCCTTCGAAGGAAATCGTGTGAGGCGTGTCAACTATTATTACGATGCCGCTCAACTTTGTGACTCCGTGAATTATTACCTGCTGGACAACACGGAAAAGCATCCGCAAACCCGCAAGACGGCGTACACGTTAAAGTTTTATGACAGCAAGGAGCACCTCCCACTGAAAAGAGAAACATTCACTGTGCCGATTGTTTCGCGGAGAAAAAAGACCACGCCTCCATCGGTTGATGTTTGGCTTTATAAGTGGGATTAATACAGAGCGGGCTTTCCGGTTATCTTTGTAAAACCGCCTTGAAAAAAATCCTGCTCATACAAACCGCCTTCACCGGCGACGTCGTGCTCGCTACACCGGTGGCGGAAAAGCTGCACCAGTATTACCCGGAAGCGGAGATCGATTTTATTGTCCGCAAAGGCAATGAAAGCCTCTTCACCGGCCACCCGTTCATCCGCGAGGTGATGGTGCTCGATAAAAAGGAGAAATACAAAAGCCTTTTCTCCCTGCTGAAACGCATCCGTCGCAGGAAGTACGATCTCGTGGTGACCATGCATCGCTTCGGTACTTCGGGTCTGCTCACCGCATTTTCCGGCGCGAAAGAAAAGATCGGCTTCGACAAGAATCCGTTCGCGATGTTCTTCACGCGGAAGATCACGCACGAGATCGGCACTGGCAAGCACGAGGTGAAACGCAATCTCGAATTGATCGAACACCTCACGGATACGCATACGCAGCGCCCGCGCCTGTACCCGACGGAGGCTGACCTCAAGAATATTTCCTTCTACAAAAGCAAAGGCCCGTACGTCTGTTTCGCGCCGACTTCCGTCTGGTTCACGAAGCAATGGCCGAAGGAGAAATGGGTGGCGCTGGCGAAAATGATCCCGGCGAAATTCCAGGTGTTTCTTCTTGGCGGGCCCGGCGATAAAAAACATTGCGACGACATCGTGCGTATGGCAGGCATTCCGAACGTCACGAACCTTTGCGGACAGCTGAGCTATTTGCAATCGGCGGCGCTGATGGAAGGCGCGGTGATGAATTACGTGAACGATTCCGCGCCGATGCATTTCGCTTCCGCGATGAACGCGCCCGTTACGGCGATCTATTGCTCAACGGTACCGGCGTTCGGTTTCGGCCCGCTTTCCGAAAGAAGCATCGTGGTGGAAACCGATGAAAAGCTGAGCTGCCGTCCCTGCGGATTGCACGGCTACCGCGAATGCCCGGAGCTGCATTTCAAGTGCGCCCTTACGATCGACGTGAAAAAAGTAATGGGCGACCTGTAAGGAACAGCATCGCCTCCCGTTACTTTTTCCGCACGAGCTGTTTCAGCAGCGCGATTTGCCCGAGATGATAATGCAAATGCTCGATCATGCCGGCGATGTTGCGGTAATACGTGCCGTATTTTTTCTCCGTAAAATTTTCTTCCAGCTTGCTGTCCGGCAATGCTTCGATGAGCTTCGCCAGCTCTTCCGCATTATTCCACGCCTCTTGCTGCAACGCGATCCATTCTTCCTGCGAATGCAATTCCGGGTGACGGAAACTGAGCTCGTCTTTTGCATCGAGCGCACCGCCCTTCAGCACGTTCAGCTGCACACCGACATAATAGGTCGAGTGATAAAACAGCGTGAGGATCGTGTTGAAGCTGTCCACTTTCGTTGTCGCTTCCTGCCAGGTCACGTCCGACAATTGATCTTTCAGGTTCGACCACGTCCAGTTGCCGCCGAAGTGTACGTCGCGGAGATGTTTGGCCAGTTGTGCGGTGAGATTCATTTGGCTAACCTACGAAAGGAAAACGATTCGGCGCGAAGCGGATCGAACGTTGAACATTGAGTTATCTTTGCGGCCAATGAAAGAATTCCTCGTACATCCTGTTTTTGCGATCGTGTCGGAAGAAGCGGCGCGGCTGAACGTCGATGCGTACGTGATCGGCGGATTTGTGCGCGATGCGTTGCTGAAACGTCCCTGCAAAGACATCGATATTGTCGGCGTGAGCCACGACCGTTCGGTGAAAGCCGTGGGCATCGTGCTGGCGGAAGCGGTGGCGGCGCGCATGAAAGTGAACGTGCATGTGTTCCGCAATTTCGGCACAGCGCAGATCAAGCCCGGCGATTGGGACGTGGAATTCGTAGGCGCACGCAAAGAATCGTACAGCCGTGATTCGCGAAAGCCGGTGGTGGAAGACGGTTCGCTGAAAGACGACCAGGACCGCCGCGACTTTACGATCAACGCGATGGCGATCAGCCTGAACAAAGCGAATTACGGCGAACTGCTCGATCCGTTCGACGGAGTCGCGGATCTCGAAAAAAAGATCATCCGCACGCCGCTCAATCCCAACATCACGTATTCCGACGATCCGCTGCGCATGATGCGGGCCATCCGTTTCGCCACGCAGCTGAACTATACGATCGAAGAGCGTTCGCTCGCAGCCATTTCGGAAAATGCATCGCGCATCAAAATCGTTTCGAAAGAGCGCATCATCGACGAGCTGAACAAGATCATTCTCGCGCCGGTTCCTTCGGTAGGATTCAAGCTGCTGTTCAACACCGGGCTGCTCAAATTAATTTTCCCGGAGATGGTGGCGCTGCATGGCGTCGACGTCGTGAACGGGAAAGCGCACAAGGATAATTTTTACCACACGCTGCAGGTGCTCGATAACGTCTGCAAGCGTTCCGGTAATCTCTGGCTGCGCTGGGCGGCGATCCTGCACGACATTGCGAAACCGGCGACGAAACGTTTCGAGCCCGAGCACGGCTGGACGTTCCATGGCCACGAAGACCGCGGTGCGCGCATGGTGCCGAAGATCTTCGCCGCGCTGAAGCTGCCGCTGAACGAGAAAATGAAATACGTGCAGAAGCTCGTGCAGCTGCACCTGCGCCCGATCGTGCTTTCGAAAGATGAAGTCACCGATTCCGCCGTGCGCCGTCTGCTCTTCGATGCCGGCGACGATATCGACGAACTGATGATGCTTTGCGAAAGCGACATCACCTCCAAGCAGGAAGAGCGTGTGAAGCGTTACCTGCGCAACTTCGAGCTGGTACGCGAAAAGCTGAAAGAGATCGAGGAGAAGGACCGCGTCCGCAACTGGCAGCCGCCCGTCACTGGAGAAGACATCATGAACGCGTTCGGCATCGAACCGAGCCTGCAGGTCGGCATCATCAAAACCGCCATCCGTGAAGCAATTCTCGACGGAAAAATCCCGAACGAACGAAACGCCGCGTGGGAGCTCATGCTCGAAGAAGGAAAAAAAACGGGAATGCTGCCGGTCGCCGGTTTTGAAGTTCCGAATCCGAAAGAATTGCCGGTGAAAGAAAAATAATTTGCTAATGGGGCAATGTGCTAATGCCCCCGGAATGCCGGCGCACATTGAAAAATTGAAGATTGAAAAATCTTTTCGGATGAATGTTCATTTTCCCTGCGGACCACAAAAGTGATTAGCATATTAGCCCATTAGCAAATTAGCACATTGACATTAGCAAATTGATTCCATGAAAATTCCCTCCAATAAAGTCCGCGACATCGTTCAGTATTTCAAAGCTGAGCTGGCGGAGCTTTATGAGCCGGGAGAGATCGATCGTTTCGTGGAATATTGCCTGGAGGATTTTGCGGGGATCACGAAAAAAGAAATGCTGCTGAATGCGGAGCGGACCGTCAGCGAATCGGAGCTGCTGAAATTTCATTTTGCGGTAAAGGACCTGAAACGCGGCCGGCCCATTCAATACATCCTCGGCAAAGCGGCGTTTTACGGAATGGA
>CAMLEF010000221.1 GCA_946478675.1 uncultured Flavobacteriales bacterium
GTTCGAGCGGAGTCGAGAACCTTCCTCATTCCAATGCAACAGTTCTCGACTCCGCTCGAACAAGCATGGAACGACAAATTCCCTCACCGCTGCTTTTCTTTCCAACGCTCGTAGAGTAAAAACAACAAAATCGTTACCGGTAAGCCGACCATCCAGAAAGCGAAAAGCACCAGCAAATCCAGCATGCCGCCGGCGTTCTCCATGTGGAAGCTGCAATAATGATTGATAATCCAGGGAAACAGCCAGGCATTGCCGAGCATAAAAAATCCGAAAACAACAAAGTCGATCCACTTCTCCTGCCGCTTGTAAAAAAGTGCGTAGAGCAATCCCTGCAACGCCAACAACCCGAATACCACCACGAATATCATATCCAAATTTACGCAGCGGGCGAGGCGTTTGTTTTGTGCTTAACAAACATTGACACCGCATTGAGCAAACTTTAGCTGTTCACCGCGGCAACCAGGGAGCTATCGTCACTTCGCTTTATCGAGAACCGGTAATAAGCTGCACCTTCATTACAAAATAACGATTCGATCCATGCCGGCATTCCTTCGATCGCAAACGAATCATAGTTAAACGTTGCAGTGAAATGGTTTCGTCCGTCACGCGTTTCTACGCGGCAATCTTTTAACTCTTTTTCTATTTCGCCGGGAACCGTTCCATCTGTTTCACCTTCGAGCGTATACGTCTGCATCCGCTGGTAGTCCGGGTGAAAAATGCTGTCAGGAGAATCTTCCGGTTCGAAAATGAGCTCTTTCATTTCTTCATGAAGATCCAAGTAGCGCGAATCATTTTCAGCGATCGATTCCTGCGGGAAGGCGCTCCACAAACAGTTCCACGCATCCGTCAACTCGTCCCAGGAAATTCCTTTGCCGGCGTATTTCATTATGGTGTCGTACACCATCACGTAGTCGAGCCGGATAAAATGCGGGCTGACTTCTTCGAGGAATTCTTCGATCATCCGACTGCAATTTTTTAATCTACGGCAAACATGAGAGCGTTACAATCCACGACAACGTTCTCGACTCCGCTCGAACAACGTCAGAATTTCAACGCCACCTGCACCGTAAAATTACGCGGCGGCTGTACATCCGCAGGACGTGACGTGTACTCACGATTGAAAACGTTGTTCGTGATGAGCGAAACGCGCGCGCGGTCCGTCACCTGGTACATCAGGCGCATGTCGAATACGATGTCGCCGGTGTGGAATTGCTCGCGGTACGATTTGATGCCGGGCAGCGCCACTTCGAAGAACTTGTCGATGTTCTCCATGAAGCTGTTGTAGCGCATGCTCACGCCGAATGCAAATTTCTTGTAGCCCGCTTCACCGTCGAACTTCGCGATGTGGCGGTAACGATACTTGAGAATGTTATCGTGCGACGTTTGATACAGCGTATCATGCGCAGGATCCCAGCGCAGCGACACCGGGTTCATGTACGTGTAACCGGCGAGCAGCGAAAAATCCACCGGGCCGAGCTTGCCTTGTCCCATCACGGAAAAATCAACGCCGGTGGTACGCGTGCTGCCGACGTTCAGCGATTTGAAGCCGATGCCGAACAGCGGATCCGTAAGCGGGTTGCCCCATTGGCCGAACGAGAATTCCATCATGTTGCTGTATTCCATCCAGAAGACGGAAACATCGGCGTAGCCTTTCCAGTTGCCAATAACGACACCTTGCTTCACGCCGATCTCCGCGCTTTGTCCCGACTCCGGCTGCAAACCGGGATTCGGATAGATCTGCAACCCTGACGCATCGGTGCGCACGAATTTTTCCGCGATGCACGGGAAGCGATAACCTTGTCCGTAGGAAATGCGGAAGTACGTCGCTTCGCCGGCCTGGTACGTGACACCCGCGCGCATCACCGGGCGGAACGGCAGCTTCATCGTGTCTTTGCCGATGTGCAGGCTGTAATCCGTATTCGCCGTATCGACGCGGTAATATTCGCCGCGCACACCGACCGTCACAAAAAGCCGCTCGAAGAATTTCTTGTCGAACTGCGCATAACCCGCCACGTTCGACGCGGTGTGATCGCCGTACAGATCCGCTTTTACGTTCGTGTAAGTCGTCACAGCGCCCGCGGTAACCGTCACCGCATTTTTCATTTTGTATTGGTACTGGTATTCGGCGTAATAGAAATCGGCCGTTGCGCCTTGTTTCGTGTCGTTGTTGTTATCCGTGCGGAAATAACGCGTGCGCAATGCATGCCGTTGTCCTTTCGGGCCGTAATACGTGATGTACGGATCAATGTTGAAACGATAGTTCTTGTAATTCTGCAGCGAGCTGTCGGCCGGCGTATACGCAAGCGAATCGTTGTACCAGAGAATGAAAAGTCCGCCTGTGGTGCGCATGCCGTTCATGTTTACGCCAGCGGAAAGTCCCGGCACTTTTTTGAAACGGTAACGCGTGTTGATGTTCATGCGTTCGCGCTGTTCCGTTTCGAGATAACGATAGCCTTCGTCGTTATAAAGATGCCCGGCAACAACCAGATCCCAATTGCCGATCTGTCGCATGTGCGAAAAGTTGATGCCGCTGAACGTCGGGTTCGCATTGTGCCACCAGCGCAGCGATTGCCGTTTCGGTTCGTCGTAAAAACCGCTGTACATCGTGATGCTCGTCTGGGGTTTGTCCGTGGGATACGCCGTGCGGAAATGGATGACGCCGTTCAATGCGGAAGAACCGAACAGCGCTGACGAAGCGCCTTTCATCACTTCCACCTGCGACACGTTTTCGATCGGGAGATAATTCCATTTCACGTCGCCTGCATCGCCGGAGAGCATCGGCATATCGTCGACCACCATCAGCACGCGCGACCCTGCACCGAAGCTGTAGCCGCTGCCGCCGCGGATATTCGCCTGGTCGTCGGTAACGTTCACGCCGGGCACCTGGTCAATGATCGTGTTGAGGTTCGTCGTGTTTTTATTTTCGATCAGCTTCGGCTTCACAACTTCGATGGAAACCGGCACTTCGCCGATGTTCTGCTCGTAACGCCCGGAAGAAATGACGACGAGGTTCATCTGCTTCGAAAGGCTGACGAGCTGCAGATCGAGCTTCACGGTTTGTCCCGCTTCCACATTCACCGTGCGCGTTTCTTCGCGGTAGCCGATGTAATGAAATGAAAGTGTTTGTGATCCGGGAGCCACCTTCACGGTATACGTTCCGCTCACGTCGGTAACCGCTGCGGTGTTGCCTCCCGCCTGCACCACCACGCCGATCAGCACATCACCGGTCGCACTGTCGGTGACCATGCCGCTGATGAAGGCCTGTTGTGCGGAAAGAAAAAAGGGCAAAAAGAAAAGCGCGAGAAAAAGGGAGAGGTTAGCTTTTTTAAGTGGCATGCTTTTGTATTTTTGTGCCGGCCTGCTGAACAAGTCTCGACTCGTAAAGCAGGTTTTTTTGGTTTTTGAAGGTAGTATTTTTTATATGCAACGCGCAACAGGTTTGATATGGATTTCGACGAACGCATTTACCAGGTCGCTCTGAGCCTCCTGCCGGGCATCGGGCCCGTAACATCCAAAAAACTCGTCCACCAGTTCGGAACGGCGAAAGAGGTTTTCCGGCAGAAGAAAAAAATCCTCGTGCAGGTGCCGTACGTCAACGATGCGGTGGTCGCAGCCATTCGTGATGCGGAATTGCTGCGCCGCGCGGAAAAAGAAATTGCTTTCGCGGAAAAGAAAGGCATTCGCATTCTCTTTTACAACGACGACGATTATCCCGAGCGGCTCCGGCAATGCTACGACAGTCCCGCGGTGTTGTTTTACGAAGGCAACGCAAAGCTCAGCCATCGCAGGATCGTCGGCATCGTGGGCACGCGCAAGGTGACGGCGTACGGGGAAATGCTCACGAAAAAATTAGTCGAAGCGCTTTCCGCACACGACGTGCTCATCGTCAGCGGGCTCGCGTACGGCGTGGATATTCTCGCGCACCGCGAAGCGCTGGAAAACAACATTCCGACGATCGGCGTACTGGCGCACGGGCTCGACACGCTGTACCCGCACGCGCACAAAAGCACCGCGCGGAAAATGGTGGAAAACGGCGGACTGCTTTGCGATTACCCGAGCGGCACCAAACCCGACAAAGAAAATTTCCCGATGCGCAACCGCATTGTCGCGGGACTGTGCGATGCGCTCGTGGTGATCGAATCCGGCGAGAGCGGCGGCTCGCTTATTACAGCGGAGTTCGCGAACAACTACAACCGCGACGTCTTCGCATTTCCCGGGCGTATCGGCGATGCTGCTTCCGCAGGTTGCCACCGGCTGATCAAAACGCATCGCGCGCATCTCATCGAATCGGCGGAAGATATGCTGAAGATGATGGGCTGGGTGGAAATGACGCGAAGAACACCGAAGCAATCGGCACTCGCTATTCCGCTGGAGGAAAACGAAGAGCGCGTGATCGGCGTGCTGCGCGAAAAAGAAAATGCGCACGCGGATGAGATCGTTGCTGTAACCGGATTGGAGCCGGGGAAAGTAGCGACGGCGCTGCTGGGATTGGAATTTGCGGGATTGGTGAAGGCGCTGCCGGGAAAATTGTATTGTTGCTGTTAGCCACGGATTACGCGGATTGCGCGGATTTTTTTAAGCAGACCTCGAAGGTTTTGGAAACCTTCGAGGTCTGCTTATTTTTTCAGTTCACCTTCACATTCTCCCCTTTCTCCGCAAAACAGTTTTTCAACGCAAGATTCGCATTCGCATCGCCGTCTTACCAGTAGAAATCAAAACCTAATGGCCTATGAAAACTGTTGTTCCCGGATTCCAGAAAACGCTCTTCCTCGCTGCTGTTACGCTCGTTGCTTTCGGCAGCTGCAAGAAAGACGACAGCACCGATGTCAATTCCAGCAGCAGCACGTCTACCACTTCCGACGTTCCGGCCGTGTACCAGAAAATTTACGGCGCTACCGACATCTACGCCGACGGTGATTACATCGTGGTCAAATCCACCGGCGTGCCCGATCACAAGAGCCCGTACTTCCTGAATACCGAATGGCAGAGCACGATGTGGGTCGACGATACGCGCTCTTCTTTTCACCAGGCGCCCGGCAATAAAGTAGCCGCGTGGAGCTACACCTTCCGCCTTCCGAAAAATCCGGCGCCTGCCACTACACATACGCCGCTCAGCGCTGCCACCATCGGCGTTGCGATCAATGGCGTGCCGTTCTTCAATCAATACCAGGCGCAGAACCAATTGATCACGACCAGCTCCGGCGAGTATTCTTCTTTCGACCTGTATGGCGGCCACCCGACGCCGTTCAATGAATATCATTATCACATCGAGCCGAATTATCTCACCGCGCTCAAAGGCAGCAGCGCACTGATGGGCTTCATGCTCGACGGCTACCCGATCTACGGGCCGGTGGAAAATAACGTCACGCTCACGTCTGCTGATCTCGATGCGTACCACGGCCACACCTGCGCCACGGAAGATTACCCGAACGGCATTTACCACTATCACATCACCAGCGACATTCCTTACATCAACGGTAACGGCTATTATGGAACGCAGGGCACCTGGTCACACTAAACTTTTCGCCGCAATGCTTTTGTGCGGCATCGTATTCTTCGGCTGCCTGACAAGGGAGGAAACAGTGCAGACGAAAAATTACATCGATGCAGCGCAGGCGGACATCCGCACGAAAAGAGGAGTAACGTATCTCGGTCGGTTACCGCTCACCGGGATCGTTTACTCCCTCGGTGCGGGAGGCGACACGACGATGACCGTACCGTATGTGAACGGCAAAGAAAACGGCATCGCACGCGCGTGGTACGACAGCGGAAAGTTGAAAGAGCTGCGGCTTTTCGTTGATGGAAAAAAGAGCGGCACGCATTACGGCTGGTACGAAAGCGGCGCACGGCGTTTCGAATATTCGTATCACAACGACGAGTTCGACGGTGCTTACAACGAATGGCTGCCGGATGGAAAACCGCTGCTGGCACTGCATTTCAAAGACGGCCATGAAAGCGGGTTGCAGCAAACCTGGTTTGAGAATGGCACGATCAAATCGAATTATCTCATTAAAAACGGACGACGTTATGGACTGCTTGGCACCAACACCTGTGTTACTGTTTCGGATAGCATTCCTCGTTAGCAGTGTTTTCTTTTTGAATTCCTGCGAAGAAAGCAATGCCTTTCCTGCAAAAAAGAATTTGGCGGAGGATCGTTTACCGTATTACAACACGCCCGATTTCACCGCCAGCTTTTCGGCGAACGACGGGACTCCGCATTTCATTTCCGATTTTTCTTTCACCGACCAGGACGGCAATACGGTAACGCAAAAGTCGGTCGAAGGAAAAATCCACGTCGCGGATTTCTTCTTCACCAGCTGTGGAAGCATTTGTCCGCGCATGACGCACAGCATGAAAACCATCGCCGACGCGTTCCCCGGCGACAGCAGTCTCGTTTTGCTTTCGTATTCCGTCACGCCCTGGATCGACAGCGTTGGACGTTTGCGCGAGTACGCCGCGAAGAACAACATCAACAGCAAACAGTGGCACCTGCTCACCGGCAGCAAATCGAAGATCTACGACCTCGCGCGCCGTTCCTATTTCGCGGAAGAAGAACCTGGATTTACCAAAGACAGCACGGAATTCCTCCACACCGAACATTTCCTGCTCGTCGACAAAAACAAAAGGATTCGCGGCATTTATAACGGAACGCTGCAGACGGAAATGCAGCAGTTGATTGCGGATATCGGGGTATTGGAGAAGGAGAATTGAAGATTTTAAAATTGAAGATTCAATATTCTTTGCGGGATGCGTTTGCTTCTATACAGATTAAAATGTTGAAGCAGGAGTCCATGTTCTTTGGACGCATAGCAGTGCTCAATAAAGAATATTTGAATTTTGAATCTTTCAATCATCGAAGCTACATTCGGTGCATGAAGCTGCCGATTCTCCTGGTGATTGCAATTGTAACTCTTGCATCGTGCGACAATAAGCCGCCGCAGTATTTGTTTCCTTATACCATTAAAGACTCCGTCATTTCGCAAACACTTTCACATGATTCACTGGTGCTGGCTTTCGCGGAAAAACCGGCGGGAGAAAAATGGTTTGTCGAATACGGGGTCTACGGAAACACCGGCAATGAAGAGATCACCGGCAATGCACTTCCCGTTTTTGAAGTGAAGAACAATCGTATCGCCATTCCCGTACACATCCCCGATTCGATCAACACCGATACGCTTTTCGTTTTCCTGCGCGCCGCTCCGGAAGATGGTTTGTACTTCGAGAAAATTCCCGGTGGCTATAAATTCTTCGCGCCTCCGCGCTACATGCAGCATGCAGATCATCGCCAGCATCTCATTCCCTCCGCACGCTCACGCAATCTGTATCGCATTCCCGATTCGCTCATCAATGGGCCCGACTCTGCGTACTACCATAAAAAAGTGCAGGAGTTCCTCCGCGACAGCCTGTGGCAGCACGATCCGCTTCCCGCCGCTCCCGGACAAATTTGACAGTCGGTCAGTTGTCGGTTGTCGGTCATTCACAAAAGACCGAACGACCGACAACCGACTGACCGAATTACCGAATGCCCGGAATGTTTCCAGAAAAATGCAATCGCCGCGGATCTCCTGCAATCGCAGGTGGCATCAATGTACTTTAACCTTCGCAGCCACCGACTTCGCCTTATCTACCACAAGTCGAATATCACTGCCAACTTTATCCCACGCCAGCGCAACGGCCATGCGGCGATACGGGCGCGTCACGGGTTTGCCGAAAACTTTCACGTCGACGAGCGGTTCGTTGAG
>CAMLEF010000222.1 GCA_946478675.1 uncultured Flavobacteriales bacterium
TGGTGAGGTCGAGGAACACGGTGAGGAAAAACGTCGTGAGCAGGATCGCGATGTCGCCTTTCGGGCCTTTCAGGATGGAGAGGAACGATTTGTATTCGCTCATGTTGAAGGCGACGACGACAAGGATTCCTGCAAGACAAGCGAACGGGATCAGCGAAGCCCATTTGCCGATGAAGAGCATGATCACGAGCAGCGTGATGGCGTGTACGATGCCGGCAACCGGTGTGCGTCCGCCGTTCTTCACGTTCGTAGCGGTGCGTGCGATGGCGCCGGTTGCGGGAATGCCGCCGAAGAGGGACGACACAATGTTCGCTGCGCCTTGTGCCACGAGCTCCATGTTCGAACGATGGTTGCCGCCGATCATGCCGTCGGCGACTACGGCGGAAAGCAGCGATTCGATGCCGCCGAGCAGCGCAATGGTAAATGCGGGCTGGATGAGCGCTTTGATCTGCTCGAAATCGAGGTGCGGGATTTTCGGTGCGGGAATCGTGGACGGAATGCTGCCGAAGCGCGAGCCGATCGTTTCTACCGGCAAATGAAAAATCTGCACGACAGCTGTTGCGAGCAGGACCGCCACCAGCGAGCCGGGAATGCGATGCGTGATCTTCGGAAAAAGAAAAGAGATGGCGACGGTGCCAACCGCGATGGCCACGGCGTAATAGTTAACCGAAGAGAAATGTTCGAAATACGCCAGCCATTTCCCGGCAAAATCGGCGGGCACGGCGCCCATGGTGAGGCCGAAGAAATCTTTCATCTGCGAGGAGAAGATGATCAGCGCGATGCCGCTCGTGAAGCCGACGATAAGCGGATGCGGCACAAATTTGATCACGGAACCGAACCGCGCGAGCCCCATGATGATGAGCATGACGCCCGCGAGGAACGTAGCGATGATGAGCCCGTCGACGCCGTACTGCTGCACGATGCCGTACACGATCACGATGAACGCCCCGGTGGGCCCGCCGATCTGCACGCGGCTGCCTCCGAAAGCGGAAATGAGGAACCCGGCGATGATGGCGGTGACGAGCCCTTTTTCAGGTGAAACACCGGAGGCGATACCGAACGCGATAGCTAACGGAAGCGCTACAATCCCTACGATCAACCCTGCGATCAGGTCTTTGCCGAATTGCTGCTTCGTGTAGCCGCGCAGCGTGGAGAAAAGTTTAGGTACAAGCATGGCGGAATGCAAATGTATTTTCGGCGATGTTCCCGGACTATGACGGCGGTCAGAATGTCAAACTGTCAGTATATTTCCGCTGGCATAGGCTTTGACTGGAAGGCACGGACGGACCAAAATAGCCCGGATAGAAGCGGTTGCCGTGCAAAAGCGCCCGCCTGAACGACACAGTCGGGCAGGTATAGCCGGACTTCTGTTTCATAAAAAATACAACTGTCACTGCTTCAAAAAAACAACTTCACTTTCTAAAAATCCTTTTGTCTATGAGCACCGGAACGATCAACGTACAAACCGAGAACATTTTCCCGATCATTAAAAAGTTCCTTTACTCGGACCATGAGATTTTCCTTCGCGAACTGGTTTCGAATGCGGTTGATGCTACGAAAAAATTGCAGGCGCTGTCGTCGCTCGGTGAAGCGAAAGGCGACCTGGGCGAATTGTTCGTGGAAGTAAGCATTGATAAAGCCGCCAAAACGATCACCATCAGCGACCGCGGCATCGGCATGACGGAAGAGGAAGTGGAGAAATACATTACGCAGGTGGCGTTTTCCGGCGCGGAAGAATTCGTGCAGAAATACAAAGACAAAACCGATGCGGTGAACGGCATTATCGGGCACTTCGGCCTTGGATTTTATTCGGCGTTCATGGTGGCTTCGAAAGTGGAGCTCGTGACGAAAAGTTATAAAGAAGATTCCTCTGCTGTGAATTGGACCTGCGACGGCAGCCCGACGTATTTGCTCGAGCCGACGGAAAAATCCGTGCGCGGAACAGACGTGATCCTGCACGTGGCGGAAGATTCGCTCGAATTCCTCGAGGACAGCCGTATCCGTGGCATCCTGACGAAATACTGCAAGTTCCTGCCGGTGGAGATCCGCTTTGGCGAGCACGAGGTGACGGTGAAAGAAGCGGAGAAAGATGCCGACGGAAAAGAGACGGCGCCCGCAGTGAAAGAAAACGTGCCGACGGTGATCAACAATCCTGCACCGGCCTGGACGAAAAAACCGGCGGATCTCACCGACGAAGATTACAAGACCTTCTACCGCGAGCTGTACCCGATGAATTTCGAGGAGCCGCTCTTCTGGATCCATCTCAATGTCGACTATCCGTTCAACCTCACCGGCATCCTGTATTTCCCGAAGATCAAGAAATCGTTCGAGGCGCAGCGGGAGAAGATCCAGCTGTACAGCAACCAGGTGTTCGTAACGGATGCGGTGGAAGAGATCGTGCCGGATTTTCTCACGCTGCTGCGCGGTGTGATCGATTCGCCGGATATTCCGCTGAACGTGTCGCGCTCGTATTTACAAAGCGATGCGAACGTGAAAAAGATCTCGACGCACATCACGAAAAAAGTGGCGGACAAGCTCGAGGAGCTGTTCAAAAAAGACCGCGCGGATTTCGAAAGCAAGTGGGAAGACATCCGCATTTTCGTGCAATACGGAATGCTCAGCGACGAGAAGTTCTGGGACAAGGCGAAGAAGTTTGCGCTGCTGCGGAACACGGACGGCAAACATTTCACGATCGAAGAATACCGCGAGAAAATTTCACCGCTGCAAACGGACAAGGACAAGCGCGTAGTGCACCTGTACACGAACAATGCGGAAGAGCAGCACAGCTATATCGAAGCGGCGAAAGAGCGCGGTTACGACGTGCTCGTGCTCGACAGCATGATCGATCCGCATTACGTGAACCATCTCGAATCGAAGCTGGAGAATGTTTCGTTCGTGCGTGTGGATGCGGACACGACCGACCGTCTGATCAAGAAAGACGAGCCGCTGCCGTCGAAGTTGTCGCCTGCCGAGGAAGAATCGCTGAAGAAAACGGTGGAAGGCGTTGTGGCGAAAGATAAGTTCAACGTTTCGCTGGAAGCGCTTTCGGAAAGCGATGCGCCGATGCTGGTGACGCGCCCGGAATTCATGCGTCGTATGAAGGACATGAGCGCGTTGGGCGGCGGCGGCATGAACATGTTCGGCAACTTCCCGGAGATGCACAATCTCGTCGTGAACACGAATCACCCGCTGATCAACAAAGTGCTGGCGGAATCCGACGACACGAAAAAGCAGCAGCTGGTGAAGCAGGCGACCGATCTTGCGTTGCTCGCGCAGGGCTTGCTGAAAGGCGAGGAGCTGACGAAGTTCATCAAGCGCTCGACGGAGATGATCGGGTAAAAAAAATAACCACATATGAGTTACATAGGGTCACATAGCTATTGTGAACTATGTAACTATGTGGTTCAAAAAGATTCCCGCAGCCTGCCGCATTCTCATCACCACTAATACTTTCCTTCCATGCTCCGTCGCGACTACATCCAGCGTATGATTGAAGAATTCGCCCGCGTGCTCGGTCACGTGATGGGTTTGAAGACAATTGAGCGGAACGACGAAGGCGTGGAAGAGCTGCGCAACGCGTACAAAACCTGGTTCGGGCTCGAGGCGGAGCAGATCGAACAATGGACGCCGGATGAATTGCTGGAGAAACTGCTGGCGAATGAAGAATTCCCGCCGGAAAAGATCGACGCGCTCGCAAGAGGATTGAAGCTGGAAGGCGAGCTGCTGCTGGCGACCGACCCGTATGCTTCGGCGGACCGTTTGCGAAAAGCGCTGGTATTATTCCTGCATCTTGAACGAACGGATACGACGACGTTTTCAATGACGAGAAAGACGGCGGTGAAGGAATTGCGGCAGCTGTTGGGAGAGTAAAAAAGGTCATTCGGTCATTTGGAAATTCGGTCATTCGTGAAATAGGTTCAATAGCCGATTTCCCGAATGACCGAATTCACGAATTCCCCTGTTTTAGGGTTTCTTGTTAAAATTTCCCTTTCTGCGAAACTCTCCCTGCGGCAACCGGCGTCTTTTTCTACATTTGTTTAAACGCTAATCCCGCCTCAGTTCTATGATGAGAAGATGCATCCTCCCCCTGTTGCTCTTGTTCGCTTTTGCAACGCCCTCCCTCCTGAAATCCCAAATGAATGTTGAGCTGGTCAACTCCGGCCAGGTGCTGTTTGAAGGGCAGCTCTATTACTACATGGGCCGCTACTCGAAGGCCGAAAGCGTGTACGAGAAAGTCGGCCGCAACGATACGAACTACGCGGAAGTGACGCGTAACCTCGCGCTGGCGTACAGCGAAGACAAGGAAGACAGCCTTTGCATGGTGACCTGCTACAAAGGTCTTGCGCTCAAGTCGGAATACGAACCGGATTTTTACAGCCTGCTCGGCTCTTCGCTGAAGGAGCTGAACCATTACGATACGGCGCTCAAAACGCTGGACGAAGGCATCCGTCTTTACCCGAATTCGTTCATCCTGCGCTACCAGAAAGGCATGGCGTATTTCAAGATGAAGAAATACCCCGAAGCGCAGAAGAGTTTCCAGGAAGCTGTTGGATTGAACCCGTTCCATGCAAGCAGCCATTTCATGCTTGGAAAAACCTGCGCGGAGCAGGGACGTCGCGTGCCGGCGATCCTCTCGTACGAATTCTTCCTCATGTTCGAATCGGAAGGCGAGCGCGCGCAAAAAGTCGTTTCGGCGCTGGAAGATCTTTATTCCGGCGAATACCAGCCTGACCCTGACCTGAAGCTCGAAGCCTCGGAAGCGGGCGACAATTGCTTCGGCGACATCGAAGACATGATCGATTCGAAAGTGGCGCTGCAGCCGGGTTACAAGAACAAAACGAAGATCAACCTCAAGCTCGTCAAGCAATGGCAGGCGATGTTCGAGAAGCTGCACTACGAAGCGAACACCGGCAACTGGTGGATGGAAACGTATGTGCCGTTCTACACCGCCGTACAGCGTGAAGGTTACTTTGTTCCTTACGTCAGCTTCGCGCTGCTGCCTGTCGCCGGTAACCCGACCGTCGGCAAGAGCATCAAGAAAAACAAGAAGAAGATCATTGAGTTCGCGAAATGGACGAACAAGTTCATCAAGGAGCACCTGAAGCACCCGGTTGCGGAAATGCTCTCCGATAAAACGAACGTCGATTACGTTTTCTACGACAACCACATGGTGGCCGGCGTCGGTCATTCCGATGCGAAAGGCGTGAATACCGGCGAATGGTTCTTCTTCTACGCGAAAGGCGGCCATTTGATGTCGCATGGTTATTTCGATGCGAAAGGCCTGCGTACGGGCGACTGGGTGCGTTATTTCAACAACGGCGACGTACGCGAGAAATCACATTATGAAAACGGTTTGCGCGAAGGGCCGAGCGAAGAATATTACATGGGCAACGTGCTCGGCTTCAAATGCACGTACAGCAAAGGTGAAGTGGAAGGCGATTACGAAGTGTACGGCATCCATGGCGGCATGACAGAGAAGGCGACGATGCACATGGGCAAGCTCGACGGCATGGCGACGGCGTTTTACAACAACGGCGCAAAGCAGGCCGAGTTCAGCTACAAAATGGGCAAGCTCGACGGCGAGTCGCGCTTCTATACGTTCGACGGCAAGATGTACCGCAAAGCGAATTACACGCTGGGAAAAATGAACGGCCATTCCACCGATTATTACGCTTCGGGGCAAATCAAGAATGACGGCGAATACAAGAACGATGCGCTGTTCGGTTACTGGAAAGTCTATTGGGACAACGGAAAAGTGCAGCGCGAAGGATTGTATAAGGACAAAGGTTTGCGCGAAGGAGAATGGAAAGAATATTACCGCGACGGCACGCCGAAAGCCACGGCAGTTTTTAAAGCGGGCAAGTATAACGGCGTCATCAACGAATACGATATCGACGGCAAGATTTACATCAAGAGTGTTTACGCAACCGATAAGCTGAAGAGCAAAGCGTATTACGACAAGTCCGGCAAAGAGATCGCTTCGTATAACATCGGCAAAGGCACGACGACGGTAACGGAATATCATCCGAACGGCGAGAAGGCTGCGGAAGGTGATTATTACAATGGCGAGCGCGACGGCGTCTGGAAATATTATTCGAGCAACGGCGGCTGGCTCACGCAGAAAGAACATTTTGAGCACGGCTCGCTGGTCGGCGACCGTCTCGAATATTACCCGAACGGCAAAGAGAAAAGCGAAGTCAATTACAACAACGACGAGCGCGACGGTTACCTGAAAGTGTATTACCCGAACGGCAACCTGCAGACGGAAGGCTGGTTCGTGCGCGACGAGCGCCAGGGCGACTGGTACACGTACAACGAACGCGGAACGATTGTTTCACACCGTTATTTCCTCAATGACGAGCCGCACGGTTACCAGGAATTCTTCGACCAGAAAGGTCGCAAAGAAGAAGAAGTTTATTACAAAGCCGGTTGCGTCTGGACGCGCACGAGCTACGACAGCACGGGCACAGTGACGTACAAGTACCAGTCGGAGCACGGCAACGGCACTTTCGCCGGCAAGCTGCCGAACGACCAGGTGTGGCTGAGCCAGCAATACAAAAACGGCGATCTCGAAGGCCCGACCGTACGTTACGATTACCACGGCGTGAAACTCGTGGAAACCGAATTCGTCAACGGACAGCAGCACGGCAGCCGCAAGGAAGCGTACCCGGTGAACGGCAAACCTTTCCTGGAAACGACGTTCGCTTACGATGAGCAGACGGGCGCCAGCACTGCATGGTGGGAGAACGGCAACAAGCGCTGGGAAGAGAATTACCTCTACGACGAAAAAGACGGCGTTCAGAAATATTACCACGAGAACGGCCAGCTGAAGAAAGAGACGCACTATGATTACGGCACGCTGACGGGTGATGTCACCTACTGGTCGGAAGACGGGCAGCTGATCATCGTGTTCACGTACCGCGACGGCAACCTCGTCGGTTATTCCTACAAAGGCAAAGACGGCGCGATGGTGCAGATGATCGAGTTCCATCATTCTTCCGGCAAGTTCACGGCGTATTACGAGAACGGCGAGAAGTCGATGGAAGGCGAATACGACAACGGCCGTTTGATCGGTCACTGCGTCGAGTATTTCCCGAACGGAAAAGTGTCGGAAGATGAGAATTACGATTACGGCGATTACGAAGGCGTTCAGAAATATTACAACTACGACGGTTCGCTGAAACGCGAGGAAAATTATTACGCCGACGAGGCCGACGGCACGTGGAAGTATTATTATCCCAACGGCCAGCTCGAGCACACGGAGTATTACATCCTCGGCGACAATTTCGGAACCTGGCAGTATTTCACCGAAGACGGCAAAGAGAAGATGAACCAGACGTGGTACGCGGATCACCAGCTCGCGGAAACGATCGCGCACCTGCCGCCGCCCACGCCGCCCTCCACCAAGCCGAAGCCGAAAACCAAGTAAGCACGACCTATGCGCAAATTATTGCTGCTCCTGCTGATCGGCAGCACGTCTTCGTTGTCTGCGCAACTGAAAGACATTACCGCCGACTACCAGAAAAAATACCCCGACGAGAACGCCGTCTATCTCCAGCGAAAAGAATACAACACGATCAAGCTGGAGAAAGGACAGCTGAAAGTCTACACGAAGAATCATTCCGACCTGCTGCTGCTCAGCGACAAGGTGAGCGGTTACCAGGATGAGCCGGTGTATTTTTCTTCGTTCTCCGAGATCTCCGCGATCAAGGCGCAAAGCCTGAACCCGAACGGCA
>CAMLEF010000223.1 GCA_946478675.1 uncultured Flavobacteriales bacterium
CCTTCTTCTCCACGCGCAGCCGGGGCTCCGGCCTGGGCCTGTACATTTGCCGCGAGCTGTGCGAGCGCTACGGCGCCCGCATCGAATATCACCGCCGCGACACCGGGCCGAACGCCGAGGCGAACGAGTTCCGCGTGCTGCTGTCGCGGCCGGCTTCGCCAGGCGCCGCGCTTGCCTCGGTCCCGTCCTCGGGACCGGATTCCCATTTCCCCGAAGCGAATTCCGTTTCAACAGCTGCTTTTCTGCTGGTGATTAACGAAGCCTCATGCAAACCCGGAACCCACGCTCGGGAGAAGCGGAATGTTGCGGATCGTAGCGTTCTTCGACACGGTTCATCAGGTAATAACCGGGATCGCGCCAGCTGCCGCCTTTGGTAACGCCGGGTTCTTTGACGAGCTCTTCGACGTTGCCGTTCATGTTGTAAAGACCATAGGCATTCGGCCAGTACGAATACACCGGCGCCGTGATGTCGGCCGCGTCATTGAGCATGCCGGCAATTCCGATGTCATCACCGCCGTTGCTGCTGACGTAAACGATTTTTCCGTTGATCGTATCGCGCCGGATGGAGGCTTCGTTGATGCAACGGTAATTCGCCAGGTGCATGCCTTTGCTGTTGTGTAAATACGGCCCGCCCCAGCTGAACAGCGGATACTGCATGCCGCCATTGGCTGCCGCCCACCATTCGTTTTTCGTCGGAAGATCGAAGCGCACGTTGCTGAATTTCTTTTTCGGAAAAGCGTTGTAGCGTTTCGTCAGCCAGTCGCAATAAGCGAGCGCCTGTTCCTGCGTGACGCCCACCACCGGGTAATCGCGATAGGCAGGATGACGCAGGTAATAGTCGACGTAAGGTTCATTGTACGCGAGCTTTTCACGCCACACGTTTGTATCCGGAAGCGCCTTGCGATAAGCGGCCGTGTCGTGACGTTGCAAATCGAAAAGATATTCGACGTACATGCCGTTGGTGACTTCGTAGCACGAGAGATAGAAGGAATCGATCTTTACTTTCGGGGCCGTCGGCGGCTGATCATAAAAAGCAGGATAGGTGAGCGTATCGAGCTCCTGCGCCGGAATGAGGCAAAGCTGCTGCTCGATGCTTTTCGCAGTAAGCGCATTCGTATTTTCTTTTCGTGCAGAAAGCAGCAACAAAAGCAGCACGGGAGACAAAAGAAGAAGCTTGCGCATGCGGGAGAATTTGGCAGTATAATGAAAGGTCCCGCAGAAAGATACGGTCATTCGGAAATTCGTGCATTCGGAAATTCGGGATATAGTCGTTTCCGAATGACCGACTTCCCGAATGACCGACTTTCCGACTTCCCGTTTTCTTATATTCGTGGCTGGCGAAAAATCCTCTACCCATTGGCAAAGAAAATCGAAGTTAAAGCGGATGCACGGCGCAAAGCCGGTACGGCGGTGTTCAAGCTCCAACCCCTCGAAGGAAAGGGGTGGCTGCTCACCAACAATTTCATCCTGCAGGCGATGGTGGTGGCGCTCGTGGCGTTCGGGTTTTATTTCAACTCGTACAGCAACAAATACGCGCTCGACGATGATATCATCATGAAGGAGAACATGTACGTGCAGAAGGGATTCTCCGGCATTTACGAGATCATGACGAACGACGCGTACAAGAGCTACTACCAGAGCATGGGCGTGGACCAGCAGCTGAGCGGCGGCCGCTACCGCCCGTTGTCGATCGTTTCTTTCGCCATCGAGCAGCAGCTGTTCGGGCATTGTTACGGCGAGCGTGCGGAAGAAGTGCGCGACTCCGTGCTGTTCCTGCAGAAGAAGGGCATCACCGACGCGAATTATTTCCGGCTGACGAATGAAAAGAACGAGCTGCTGAAACAGATCGAGCAAACGAACCTCGAGATCGCGCCGGTCCGGCACGTGTTCCAGGTGCTTTGGTTCACGCTGTCGATGATCGTGCTGCTCTGGTTCCTGCGCGAATGTATTTTCCGCAAGAACACCGACATCGCTTTCCTGGCCGCGCTGCTATTTACGATGCACCCGATCCACACGGAAGTAGTCGCCAACGTCAAAAGCCGCGATGAAATATTTTCGCTGCTGTTCATTTGCCTTACGTTCATTTTCTACTTCCGGTATGATGTCTCGAAGAAAATGAAGGATGGGATCTGGGGATCAGTTTTCTTTTTATTGGCATTATTCTCTAAGGAGTACGCTGCTGTTGTCCCTCTGCTTTTGATCGTTGGAGCATGGATCTTCCGCAAGAAATCGATCACCGAGGTGCTGCTGCCTTTTGTACAATTCGTCGTGGCGGCTTTGCCCATTGCAATGCTATTTCTCACCTGGCAAGACTCCAGTACAGGTGCCGTTGTTGTCTTTGCGATTCTGGCCTGCTTGTTGCCGGTTATCATCCGGGTGCTCGTTTTCAGGAAAGAAAAAACGTTCAACTGGATGGAGTTTGCGCTTTGTGCAAGCGTAGTGTATGTGCTATTCAGATTAAGCAGTGTAGGAGGCGGCTCCCATTACGAAGACCCGCGCTCGATCGATCCGCTGAATGCGCCGTATATGTTCGCGAATCCTGCCGAACGTTTAGGCTCCATCATCAACCGCCTCGACGATTACCTCTGGTTGCTCTTCAAGCCGTACCCGCTGTCCTCCGATTATTCCTACGCGAACTTTGCGTACACCGATTTCACCAGCGGCGAAGTATGGCTCTCGTTCTTCGTGAACGTGGCGCTGGCGATCATCGGCATTATTTACGCGTTGCGCCGTCATGTGATCGGTTTCGCGATCCTCTGGTATTTCGCCTTCTTCATGCTCGTCAACAACGTACTGTTTGAAGTCGGCGCGACGATGGGCGAACGTCTCATCTATCATTCATCCGTCGGCTTCTGCATCGCCATCGCTTTCCTGCTTATCAAAGGGCTCGAGCTGATCGGTGCTGCGAAAACGGAAGAGGGGCACGCAGGCAACGGCACGCTCACGATGCCGGCAGCAGACAAACCGTCGTTCGCCATTCAATCGCCGATTCTCATCGTGATCGTGCTGGCGATCGGTATTCCGTTCTGCCTCATCACCACGCAGCGCAACCTGAAGTGGCACGACGATTACACGCTGTTCTCCACCGACGTGATCACGCATCCGAACAGCGCGCTCACGAACGGGAACGCCGGCGCGCGTAACATGGACAAAGGCCTGAAATTCCTCGGCCACGATACGACGATCAACGGCAAGCTCGTGCAGGGCTACGGCCGCGACACAGTGAAAGTGCATCGTTACGCCGACACGGCAATCTTCTACCTCGAGCGCGCCACGCGCATTCACAAGAAATACGTGAACGGCTGGCTCAACCTCGGCCTCTGCTATTATTACAAAGAGAATTACGACAAGGCCGCGTATGCATGGAGCAATGCGTACCGCTATTTCCCGTCGAACCCGATCCTGCTGAATTACGAGCAGATGCTCATCGGCAAAGCCAACGAGCGCGCGTCGAAACAGGATTACGCCGCCGCTTCGAAATTCTTCCTGTATGCCGCCACTGCCGTTCCGAGCGATGCGAAAGCCTGGTCGGACTGTGCGGGCGCAAGTTTCATGGCGCGTGATTTCACCACGTCGCGTTACGCGTTCCAGCAGGCGCTCATTGCGAATTCTAATTTGCAGAAGCAGCTGGACAACGGCTTGCACGCAGCGGCGAACAATGAAATCGCGATGCGCAAATTCCGCAACGACTCTTCGAACTACGACAGCATCCTGCCGCTCGCCCGCGCATACACGGGAACTGAATTGTTCTACCCCGAATCGCGCCGCCTGCTGAACAAAGCGATGACGATCCGCCCCGGCGACCCGAGAGCACCGCACCTGCTCGACAGCCTCGGCGGGCTCGAAGAGATCAAACGGAAGAAGGAAGCGGCTTCGAAGAAATAGTTGGTGAGTTGGTTGAGTTAATGATCTGCGTAAAGCGATCGTTAACAGGAAACGTTCACTTATCCCGTTGCGCCAACCACTTGTCAACTAACTTTTTCCTGTTGATAAAAGCGAAATTCCGCTGTAACTTTCAATTCCGTCAAAGCGTTACATTTGCAAACGGCTCCCTCACTATGACGCTCAAAGAAGATCTTCTCAAAAAATACTTTGCCAAGTCCGAGATCGGCGGCACGGTAAGCATCAACGATCTCCGCGATCGCGAGTTCAGCGGTGAGGCGTTGAGTGAAGAAGAGCGCCGCGCGCTGCACAACTTCGATCATTTCCGCATCGAGCAGCTCAACGCGATGAAGTCGGACATGGAATTCCACGAAAAATACCGCCAGCTCCAGGTCATGGCCAATCTCGCCGACTGGAAAGATTTTCTCGATCTCGCGAACTTCGGCGCGTAACGATATGACACTTTAAAAAGAAAACCGCTTTCAGTACGAAGCGGTTTTTTATTTCCAGTTTGTCCGAGCGGAGTTTTCCCGCTTGTGCGAGCGGAGCCTTCCGTTTGTTCGAGCGGAGTCGAGAACCGCCACTCTTGACTGCAACAGCAACATCATAACAGTACTTCACAAATCTCAACCACGGAGACACGGAGAAATAAAGAACTCCGTGTCCCCGTGTCTCCGTGGTTCATTTTTTCATTACGGCGCCATAAACTTCACCGGCAAATACTGCAGCACCGGCACCGCTACACCATTACACTTCCCTGGATTCCACGAAGTGAGAAACGCCATCACACGCAACGCTTCCGCATTGTAATACGGGTCGCTGGATTTCTTCAGCAGGCGGATATTGGAAATGGAACCGTTCGGCTCGACGATGAATGAAAGCCACACCGTTCCGGAAAAATAAGTGTCGCGGTCGACGGCGCGATAGCGGATGTGCTGCTGCAGCGTTTTCAGCATCGCTTCTGTTCCACCGATGTAGGAAGGAGGCTCATCCACAAATTTGTAATACGTGCGGCAGAGCGAAGAATCGTAAACCGTCTCGCAGGAATTTCCTGCAGCGGAAACGGATTGTGCATTCGTAAAAGCAGGAACCAACAGCAACAGGAAAAGACAACAGCGCAATAACATGCTACAAAAGTACCGCTGTGTGCTCCGCCGTTCAAGCTCAGCTGTTGGAGTGGCGGGCCCGGTTTGACAGGCGGAAGATTTTTTGCCGCTTCTGGCGCGGAACGATCTCGTTCACCGGGTGCAGATAAATGGCATTCGTTCCGGTCAGGTAAGTAACCCAATCCTTTTTCACAACGATACCTCCGAACTCGAGTGTTTTATACCCCGGCGATTTTACGCGCACGCGATAAATTCCCCCATCAAGGCCGGCCACGTTAAATTTTCCATCAGTCCCGATTATTGCAGAATCCAGGATCGTGCTGTCGCGCAGCACATACAATTTCGCTTCTTTGGCGGCAGCGCTATCCGGCAAGGTGAAAATCGTGCAACGGATCTGTCCCCCCATTTGGGAAAATACATTCGAAGAAAAGGCGAGCGCGAAAAGCAGCAACAGGAATCGCATTGCGCAAAACTATTTTATAGCAGCAAAGAAAAAAGCGCTTTTTGTATACCGGGAACGCTGAGTGTGTGAATGGTTATTGCTGCAGGATAAATGGTGTTGCGCATTTATGCACGTAACAAAAAACCCCGGAAGCAACTCCGGGGTTTTGAAAACGATTAGTGGTGATGGCCGTCCGGTCCGTGAACGTGGCCGTGGGCGAGCTCTTCTGCCGTAGCCGGGCGAACGTCGAGCACCTCGCCGTTGAAGTGCAGCTCTTTGCCCGCAAGCGGATGGTTGAAATCCATGCGCACGTGCTGCAGCGCTACTTCCAGCACTTTGCCCCAGAGGCGGTGGCCTTCGCTGTCGACCATCGGAACGTTTTTGCCCACGCCGATCATTTCGGTGTCGAGCTTGCCGCTTTCGTCAAGGAAGTTTTCGATGGGCAGGTTAACGATATGGTCGAGCTGATAAGTGCCGTAGCCTTCTTCAGCGGTAATGCGAAAGTCAAAAGTATCGCCGGCTTTTTTGCCTTCGAGATTCTGTTCGAAAAGCGGAAGCAGCTGTCCCGCGCCCGTCAGGAACACGAACGGCTCTTCGGTAGACGTCTTTTCGATTGTGATTTCCGGGCCACCGTTTTCTCCGGGCACGGTAAGATGGTAATTCACGGAAACCACCTGGTCTTTGGTAATGGTCATTGGATAACAGATATAAAGTTGAAATTTTTCCAAAGGTACGGCGAAAAACCGTCGATACCCGGCTGATAGTCCGGCTTATCCGTTCGAACCGACAACGCGCGATGTAAAAAGCAGCAACCTTTTCCTACCTTAGCTTCCTCCCACAATCCAACCCCGCATTTTAGTAGTAGAATTATTTTTTAAGTATGCCCGAGTATACAGGATCCATCAGCAGCAAATTGCCGCGTGTAGGGACGACCATTTTCACCGTGATGTCGAAGCTCGCCGCTGAGCACAACGCCATAAATCTTTCCCAGGGTTTCCCTGATTTCGATTGTCCGCCCCAGCTCATCGAGGCCGTCAGCAAAGCCATGCGCGCCGGTCACAACCAGTATGCGCCCATGCCCGGCGTGATGAAGCTGCGTGAGCTCATCGCGGAAAAAACGGAAGAGCTCTACGGCGCCAAATACGATCCCGATACCGAAATCACCATCACCGCCGGCGCCACGCAAGCCATCTACACCGCCATCGCTTCCGTCATCCGCGAAGACGATGAAGTGCTCATCTTCGAACCGGCGTACGATTGTTACGAGCCCGCCATCGAGCTCAACGGCGGCAAAGCCATTTACCTTCCGCTCAAAGCGCCCGATTATTCCATCGACTGGAACGCCGTCAAGAAAGTGGTCAACCACCACACGCGGATGATCATCATCAACACGCCGCACAATCCCACCGGCGCAGTGTTGTCGGCCGACGATATGAAGCAGCTCGACAAGCTGACGAAGAACACCGACATCATCATCCTCTCCGACGAAGTGTACGAGCACATCATCTTCGAAGGCAACACGCACGAGAGCATGGCGAAATATCCGAACCTCGCCAACCGCAGCTTCATCGTTTCTTCCTTCGGAAAAACCTTTCATACCACCGGCTGGAAAATGGGTTACTGCATGGCGCCCAAACAGCTCATGGCCGAATTCCGCAAGGTGCACCAGTTCCTCGTGTTCGCCTGCAACACGCCCGCGCAATACGGCATCGCGGAATTCCTCTCGGACAAAAAACATTACCTGGAGCTCGGCGCTTTCTACCAGGAAAAACGCGACCGCTTCAACAAGCTGCTGAAAGGTTCCCGCTTCTCGCTCATCCCCAGCCCCGGCACGTATTTCCAACTGCTCGGCTACAGCAGCATCACCGACGAGAAAGACACCGATTACGCCGTGCGCCTCATCAAAGAACACGGCGTCGCAGCCATTCCCATTTCGGTCTTTTATCACAAGCCGCAACACGATCGCATGCTGCGTTTCTGCTTCGCGAAGAAGAATGAGACGCTGGAAAAAGCTGCGGAAATTTTGCAGAAGATCTGAGCACGTTGCGAAGGTGCGGGGTGCGCGTTGCGTGTGAAAAACGCGTGATGCGTATGAAAAATGAGAAGCGGAAGCGAACGCAATTTCATTGGGAAAACAGTCCCGCTATCCGCTCTACTCCTCGCTCCGCTGCGGGGTGCCGCTCCTGTCGGGGCTATTTTGGCACCGTTCCGCATTCCCCAGAAAAAAGTTAAACCACGGAGACACGGAGACACGGAGTTTATTTTTTCTCCGTGTCTCCGTGCCTCCGTGGTTAAG
>CAMLEF010000224.1 GCA_946478675.1 uncultured Flavobacteriales bacterium
TCTCTTTTTAGCGGCCGGGATTGCAATTGGCGCCCTGGTCATGTGGCTTTATCTGAAGGGCAGGCAAACAGCCCATGCGCCGGATACGCGCGCATTGGAGCTCGATCGTGAAAATGCGGCGTTGAATGCGAAACTGAATACGCTTTCTGAAGAACGAAAACGCAACGACGAGCTGCAGCAAAATGCCGTGAAGAAAGTGGAAGGCGAGCTCGTGCATGAACGGGAAAAAGTCAGCATGCTCACCGATTCGCTGGCGCGCAAAGAGTCAGAGCTTGCTTCGATGGAGCAGCGATTGAATGAGCAAAAAGCCGAGCTGGAAAAACTGCAGCAGCAATTCTCCAAAGAATTCGAGAACCTTGCCAACCGCATCTTCGACGAGAAATCGCAGAAGTTCACCGAACAAAACAAATCGCAGCTCGACGTGTTGCTGAAACCGCTCGGGGAAAAGATTCGCGACTTCGAGAAAAAAGTCACCGACGTTTACAACGACGAGAATAAAGAACGCGCCACGCTGAAAGGCGAGATCAACAAGCTGTTCGAGCTGAACCAGCAGATGGCGAAAGAGGCAGTCAACCTCACCCGCGCGCTCAAGGGCGAAGCAAAAACCCGCGGCAACTGGGGCGAGTTCATCCTCGAAAGCGTGCTGGAAAAATCCGGATTGCAGAAAGACCGCGAATACCGCAAGCAGCAGTCGTTCCGCAACGAAGAAGGCAAGCTCGACCTTCCCGACTTCATCATCGACCTTCCCGATGAAAAACATCTCGTGATCGATTCGAAAGTTTCGCTCGTTGCTTACGAACGTTTTATCGCTGCGGAAACGGAAGAAGAAAAATCCGCTGCACTGAAAGAGCATGTGCTCGCCGTGCGCCGCCACATCCGCGATCTCAGCGACAAAAAATACCAGGACATCTACCAGCTCAACAGCCTCGACTTCGTATTGCTGTTCATGCCGGTAGAGCCCGCGTTTGCGATCAGCGTGCAGGCCGACAGTGAATTGTTCAACGACGCTTTCGCACGCAACATCGTCATTGTTTCTCCTTCGACATTGCTGGCCACGCTGCGCACCGTTGCCAACATCTGGCGGCAGGAATACCAGAACCGCAACGTCCTGAAGATCGCCGATGAAGCGGCGGCGATGTACGACAAGTTCGTCGGCTTTACCGAAGCGATGCTCGAGATGGGCAAGCGCCTCAACAGCAGCGTCGACTTCTACACCGAAGCGATGAAGCGACTTTCCACCGGCCCCGGCAACGTGATCCGTCGCATTGAAAACCTGAAGAAGCTCGGGTTGAAAGTGAACAAGGAGCTCAACCCGAAGCTGGTGGAGCGCGCCGAAGAAACCGACGAACCCGGAGAATCACAGGCATGAGCAAGCGCCACGGGATACGGTTTTTTCTTTTCCTGCTGACGGCTACAGCGCTTTTCATCACCTGTCGTCGCTATGCGCCGGTGACGTCGATGTCGAGGCAGAACATTTCCAACTATTATCTCCCCGAAGAAAAAATGCTGCGCCCGCGTTACGTGCTGTACAACGTCACCGACAGCCTCACGCGTTTGTACTTCACGATCCGTTCAACCGATTTGCTTTATGCGAAAGCGAACGGAGAAGCGAATTACAGCGCGCACATCCTGCTTTCGTACACGGTGCATCCCGTCGATTTTCCGAAGATCATCGCCGACAGCGGGCATGTGGTGCTGAACGATGCCGCGGAACCGGGAGAAGAAAAACAACTCGCTTCTTCCATCGACCTGGATGTGTATGACCAGGGACATTTTGTCGTCGACGTAGCGATCCGTGACCTCAACAAGATGACGATCAGCTACGCGCTGCTGCATCTCGATCATCGCAGCGGAAATGCGCGCAATAATTTTCTCGTGACGATGGAAGGCACGGAAACGCCGGTGTTCCGCAGCTATCTGCACGCAGGCGAAAAAGTCAACGTACATTACCACAACAGCGGCGTCACGCGATTGCATGTCGGTTACTACCGCAACGATTACGGCCCCGCGCCTCCGCCCTACGCCATCGAAAAAAAATCCGCAGCGCCACGACCCGACAGCACGTGGTGGCTCGACCTCACCGGCAATCCTTCGCTGAGTTTTCCGCAGGAAGGGATTTATCGTTTCAGCACCGACACGTCGTTCAAAGACGGCCTGACGATTTCGCGTTTTCACGATGGGTTTCCCGAGATCACCGAGCAGAAACAGCTGCTGTATCCGCTGCGTTACCTCACGATGCGACAGGAATATTTCGAGATGGATACGGCGGTGAACACGAAAAAAGCGGTCGACAAATTCTGGCTGAATGCAGCGGGAAGCCAGGAACGCGCGCGTGAGCTCATTCGCAATTTCTATAATCGCGTGGCAACTGTGAACACCCTTTTCTCTTCGGAAAAAGAAGGATGGAAAACCGATCGCGGCATGCTGTACCTGCTGCTCGGTCCGCCGCAAAACGTTTATCGTAATTCGTACGGCGAAACGTGGATCTACAATTCCGACCAGGTGAACGGGCTTACCTTCGTTTTCGATTACATCCCGCATGCGTTCTCTGATGAAGAGTACGTGCTGCAACGCAACGTCAATTACAAAATCAACTGGATCCAGGCGGTCGATGCCTGGCGACAGGGACACGTTTATACCCAACACTGAGTGAAACATTCGCACCATGAAGATGAAACTCCCGGCGGGCTGCTGATCTACGGCATCCGTGCGGTGAGCGAGGCCATCCGCGCCGGCAAAGAAGTCGACAAGCTGTTTATCCAGGAAGGATTGAGCAACGAGCTTTCCGGCGAATTGCGGCGCCTCATCAAAGAGCATCACATCATTTACAAAGTCGTTCCCGCAGGAAAAATCCAGCGGCTCGCTCCCGGCAAAAATCACCAGGGCGTGGCGGCGTTCCTTTCGGCGGTAGCGTTCCATCGCATTGAAGACGTGCTGCCCGGGCTTTTCGAATCGGGACGCATGCCGCTGCTGCTCATCCTCGACCGCATTACCGACGTGCGCAACTTCGGTGCGATCGCGCGAACGGCGGAGTGCGCGGGCGTGGATGCGATCATTGTGCCCAGCCGCGGTTCTGCTCAGTTGAATGCAGATGCTGTAAAAACTTCTGCCGGCGCGCTGCATTCCATCCCGGTTTGCCGCGAAGACAATCTCAAAACCGTGATCGATTACCTGAAAGGATCGGGACTGCGTATTGCGTCCTGCACGGAAAAAGGAAGCACGCCGCACTACTCCACCGACCTCTCCGGTCCGCTCGCGATCATCATGGGCTCCGAAGAAGACGGCATCTCCGGCGAATACCTCAAGCGCTCCGACGTGCGCGTGCAAATCCCGATGCGCGGAACGATCTCTTCGCTGAACGTCTCCGTCGCAACAGGAATTGTTTTGTTCGAAGTCTTACGCCAACGACAAACAGTTTAAAGTTCAAGGTTCAAAGTTTCCGTTACACGAACGTTGAACCTTGCACCTTGCACCGCGAACCTTATTTAACAATGAAACCGAAACATCAACTGCTGCTTTTATTGCTGCTGGTCTTCGTGACGCGAATGCCGTTCATCTTCGACGGTTACGGCGTGGAAGAAGATTCGTGGGGACTTGTGGTGAACGCTTACGAGATGAAAACGACGGGACATTACGTCGCGTCGCGTGTGCCGGGACATCCGCTGCAGGAATACGTGTACCGCGCGATCTACGATGCACCGGCGTGGGCATACAATCTCCCGAGCGTGCTGACGAGCATGATGGCGGTGGCGTTCTTTTTTCTTGCACTGCGCAAAATGCAATTGCGTGCGGCCTTTCCCGCTGCGCTCGCGTTCAGCTTCGTGCCGGTCTTTTACATCGCAGGAACGTACACGATCGATTTCGCGTGGACACTCGCATTCGTGATGGGCTCGTTTTATTTCCTGCTCGACCGGAAATTTATTCTCAGCGGAATTTTTCTCGGATTAGCAACGGGCTGTCGCATCACGGCGGAAGTGTTCCTGCTGCCCTGGGCGCTGATCCTCTTCAGCCGCTTGAATTTTAAAAACTGGATCAGGGAAATGCTGCTGGTCGGAATTCCTGCCGTAGTGATCGGCGCGATGTGGTTCATTCCCGCGTACCTGAATTACGGGAAAGGCTTTTTCGATTACAGCGACCAGTTTCCTTATCCGCCAATGGCGAAAGTGATTTACAAAGCCACGATCGGCGTATTCGGATTGATCGGTATCGTCGCAATGCTGGTGTACCTGTTTCCTGCGCTGCGCAACTGGAAAAAAGAAAGCACGCAACCCGTTACGCTTTTCTCGACGGATCGATTGCTGCTCGTTTGTTTATTGATCCTGCTGCTGCACATCGTCGCGTATCTCCGTCTTCCGCAGAAATCAGGATACATGGCACCAGCCATTCCGTTCGTGATCTTATTTTTTGCAACGTCACTTTCAACGAAACAATTCCGCTGGTTCACGATCGCTACGGTCTTCTCGCCGCTTTTGTTCAGCATCAACCTGACGGATCCGTTGCGCGGCTCGGAGTCGTCGTCGCTCTCTGTAAAATTTCACGCTGCGGGACAGGAAATTTTCATCGATCCGTTCAGCGGCCCCATTTTCTCGGAGCGATCGAAGCGCGTGAACAAAATGGCGTATTGCGAAAAAGTCATTCGCGAAGCGCAACACAACGACATCCGCCAGCTGATCATTGCCGGCTGGTGGTACAACGAGATCCAGGTGCATTACCTGCACAAAGATAACCGGCTGGAAAACGATTTCTGTTTTTACGCCGATTGTCACACGCTCGATTCCGCACAGGCTGCAGGCGCGAAGATTTTTTATCTTCCGGAACAGAACCTGTACAACGATCAAATGTTCGGCCAGCAATGCACCGATCATTACGCCCATCCGTTTCAACAACCATGAGCAATTTCCAGCCCCAGCAAAAACCTCCCTACCGCGGTCTCATCCTCGCGGCGAATATCCTCGGCGGCTTCCTGCTTTTCGCGTTTCTCGTCGTTGCCGTTGTTACTTCGGTGAAGCACCGGCTCAACAAAACGCTGTACTCCCTGCAGGAGGAGATGAGTGATCAGCTGCGCGATGTTTCCATTGCAGATTCGCTCACGACCGTCGATGCGCTTCCTTCCGACCCGAATGAAAGCACGTACGATCAATTGCGCAACAACATCCCGGATACCGCCTGGAACCGCCAGGAACTTTTCGCAGCGCTGGTGACGCTGAACGAAGAATCAGACAGGATGTGCGACTATCTCCAGCTGCTGCATGATAATTTTAACGATACGGTGAACCGTGTGCACGGCTTTACCGGTGCGGTCAGCAAGAAATACTTCATCCATACCGGTCGCGCGGCGGAATTGAAAGACGAGCTTTACAAATACCGCAGCACGGTGCTGGAAACGATGCAGCACATCAACGGTTCGACGTACGATCTCAAAAGCTCGCTGCCGATGGACGACACGCCGGTCACGGGTTACACCACCGGCTGGGACGATTCGAATTTCTACGGCTCGACGAATGATGCGATGTATTACCTGGAGAAGCTCAAAGAGGAAGTCCGCAATTTCGAAGGCGCGGCGCTCAACCAGGTTCCCTATACACACGGCCACTGATCATGCAACCGCACTACAGCACACCGTTTCCTCCATCTCCGCCGCCGCAGCGTTCTTCGCGCATGTGGATACTCTGGACCTCGCTCGGCATTTTTCTCGTGGCGCTCATCGTCGCGTTTGTATTGCTGACGTTGCGCGTAAAAAGAAAATTCAACGACGCCGTAAAGCCGATGGTCGACAAAGCGCAGCTGCTGCTGGATTCGATGGGCAAGATGGATAACAGCCGGCAGTATGCGGAGCTCTACTCCATGCTCGGCGACGATTCCGTATCGAAAGTGTTGCGTGGAAAACTCGACAGCCTTCAATCCTCGACGAACGAGCTTTGCGCAGCATTCGATAAAAGCAAAGCCGATTTTCTC
This sequence comes from uncultured Flavobacteriales bacterium, assembly GCA_946478675.1. The sequence goes on from CAMLEF010000224.1 coordinate 5,956, forward strand.
GACACGCTTCACCAGGTGCGCGCCAACGGCAGCGACAAGCGCATCTCGCACGCTTTTTATATCGAAACGGGACGCGCAAAAATGTTGCACCGCCTGATGAACGAATACCGGTATCATTCGTTCCGCCAGCTGCCACCGCAACGACAGGATTCTTCCGCCTTCATGATCGATCCGCTCGATGGCGTGCAGCAGATTGTTCCGGGCTTCATGAAAAACACGATGAACTGGGAGCGTCTTTATTTCGATCAGCCCTGCCAGGCGGTCATGAGCAGCTTCAACACGCATCACATGAACATCCGCATGTATGAGCAGCGTCTGCTCGAAGCGTACCGGGAAGAAATTTACGCGCATCCCGTTTCCCCGAAGGCGGATACGGTTCATTAATGCCGCAGCCTGCAGATTTCAGCTGAAACCTTCGCAAAAAACGAAAGGTTTTATCGCCGGTTGTTTGTCACTACCTACAATATGTGACAAATAGGAACGCCCGGCAATCCTGTTTTTCGTCCCCGAAAATCATAGCATCATCCTGCGCATTCCGTCATTCAGCGAATTACCGGCGGACGGTTCGGAGGTTCCCTTATTTTCGTTCGTTCTAAAAAAAACGAGACATGAAACGTATTGTCACTTTCGTCCTCTCCTGCTCCGTTGCGATGACTGCATTTGCGCAGAAAGACCGTCACGACAAAGGAGGAATGAAACCGTATTCCAATCCGTTCATGACGCAGATCAAGCAGAAGCTCGGCGATTTCAACAACAAGCCGAAGGAAGAAGAGAAGCGCTTCATGATGGATTACACCGGCGTGGATATTCCGAAATCCATGAGCGAGTTCAAGACCGTTTTCACCCAACCTGCCATTTCACAGGGAACGACCAACACCTGCTGGTGCTTCTCCACGCTCTCCTACTATGAAACCGAAATCAACCGAATCTCCAAGCAAGACATCCGTCTTTCGCAGTCGTACATTGTTTACTGGGAGTACGTGGAAAAAGCGAAAGAGTTTGTTCGCACCCGCGGCACTTCAGCTTTCGGCGAAGGCTCCGAATCGAACGCGGTAACCCGCATGATGAAACAGTACGGCCTCGTTCCTTACGACCAGTACACCGGTCTCAAGCCGAACCAGCCGTTCTATGATCACGTCTCGCTGTACGAAGAGCTCAACGCTTACCTGCAAAACGTAAAAGCGAGCGGCGCCTGGAATGAAGAAACCGTTGTCGCAACGATCAAGTCGATCATGGAATTCCACATGGGAAAACCGCCGGTTGACGTGACCGTCGACGGAAAGAAAATGACGCCGCAGCAATACCTCACCGACGTGTGCAAGCTCAATCCCGACGACTACGTGGAATTCATGTCGCTCATGCAGTCGCCGTACTGGACGAAAGCGGAATACAACGTGCCGGACAACTGGTGGCATTCCACCGATTACTACAACGTGCCGCTCGACACCTGGATGGACATCATCAAGAAAGGCATCAAAGCCGGTTACAGCATGGCCATCGGCGGCGACGTTTCCGAAAGCGGCATCAGCCCGCAGCTCGGCGTTGCGATGATCCCGAGCTACGATATTCCGCACGAGTACATCGATGAGAACGCGCGACAGTTCCGCTTCAGCAACGGCAGCACCACCGACGATCACGGCGTGCATCTCTGCGGCTGGTGCGAAAAGCCGAACGGCATGTGGTTCCTCATTAAAGATTCCGGCAGCAGCGCACGCAACAACCCGCAGAACCCCGGCTACTATTATTACCAC
>CAMLEF010000225.1 GCA_946478675.1 uncultured Flavobacteriales bacterium
TTGCGCCGGTTCTCGACGAGGTTGAGCACCGCGGGCGCGGCGGAGAGATCGCCGGCCCGGAGTCGCTCGCCGAGCTAGGCGCCGGAGGTCACGCCGCCGTCGCTACCCCGTTTCGCTCGGCAACGAGCGTCACGACGTCGCGCATGATCTTGGTGATGTCGACTTTCGTGCCGGTGATGTCGAGCTGGTGGCGTTCGGCGTAAATGCCCATGATCGTAAGCATGCAGTTGCCCAATGACGTGGCGAGCAGATCGGTGGGAGAAAAGGCTTCTCCTTTTCCGTTGTTGTCCGGCGGGGCATCGGTGATGATGGTTTGACCGGAACGAAGATGCGTGGCGGAAGTGCGCATGCCGCCGAGGTATTCGATGGAAGAAGTTTTCATAAGCTGTTGTCGGGATAATTTCTTTAACTTTACAGGACGTACCAAAATTAGGCGAAAAGATGCGCCGTTTGCTGACGATTGTCGCTGTTATTTTCCCATTCTTCTTCCTTCATGCGCAGGTGGAAACTCAAACCATGAAAACGAATGAGAATACCTACGACGATGTGAAACTGCTCTACCGCAACGAAGCCACTTTCGGCGTGCTCGCGCATACGAACGGTTTCGGTGTCAGCTATCGCCGCGGCCGCCACGTCACCAACGCACGCAAGCGAATGTTCGAGATCGAGATGGTCAACTATCGCCATCCGAAAGAAGTCAAGATCACCAATCCTTATTACGATCACCCGAAAGGTTATTACTACGGAAAGCTCAACTCGTTTTTCATCCTGCGTCCCGGCTTCGGTTACCAGAACATGATTTACTCCAAGCCCGAGCGCAACGGCGTTGAGATCCGCTATGTCACGTTTGTCGGCCTTTCGCTGGGCTTAGCCAAACCGGTTTATCTCGAGATCCTCGAAGACAGCCCGATCATCGGTGACGATAAAGTCATCGTAACGCAGAAATACGATCCGACGAAACATTTTGTCGATAACATCTACGGCCGTGGACCTTTCCTTCGCGGGTTCGGAGAGACGAAAATCTATCCCGGCGGTTACGCCCGCTTCGGCATGAACTTCGAATACGCATCGCTCGACGATGATGTTAAATCCCTGGAAGTCGGCATTTGTGTCGATGCTTATCCGAAAGTAGTTCCCCTGATGGCGACCGAGCACAATCACCAGGTGTTGCTCTCGCTTTACCTCAATTTTTCTTACGGCAGAAAGTGGTTCTGATCCCAATATGGAGGCTGTGAATCAAGAAGTGCAGAAGGAACGGGTGAAAAAGCCCGACTGGCTGCGAGTCAAATTGCCCACCGGCGAAAATTACCTTCGCGTCCGCGGGCTCGTCGATAAATACAAACTGCACACGATCTGCGAAAGCGGCAACTGCCCGAACATGGGCGAGTGCTGGGGCGCAGGTACGGCAACGTTCATGATCCTCGGGAACATCTGTACGCGTTCCTGCGGATTCTGCGCAGTAGCAACGGGCCGTCCGAAAGCGGTGGATCCCGAAGAGCCGGTGCGCGTGGCGGAATCCGTGAAGCTGATGGGCGTAAAACACTGCGTCATCACTTCCGTCGACCGCGACGAGCTGAAAGACGGCGGTTCCATCATCTGGGCGCAAACCATTGAAGCGATCCGCCGTATTTCTCCCGGCACCACGATCGAAACGCTCATCCCTGATTTTAAAGGTGAACGTGAAAACGTGCAGCGCATCATCGACGTCATGCCCGAGATCGTTTCGCACAATATGGAAACTGTTCGCCGCCTCACCCGCCAGGTGCGCATCCAGGCGAAATACGACCGCAGCCTCGAAGTGTTGAAATGGCTGCACGAAGGCGGCTGCCGCACGAAGTCAGGCGTCATGGTCGGCCTCGGCGAAACGGAAGAAGAAGTGCTCGAAACGATGGACGATCTCCGTCGCGTAGGCGTGGAAATTCTTACGGTCGGGCAATACCTGCAGCCGACGAAGCAGCACCTGCCGGTACTCGAGTTCGTGCATCCCGACAAGTTTGCGCGGTACAAAGCGGCTGCGATCGAGAAAGGATTCCGTTACGTTGAAAGCGGGCCGCTGGTGCGTTCGTCGTATCATGCGGAAAAGCATATCTGAGCTTGCGTTCGGAAAAGCACCTGTAAATTGAAAAACGAAAATCGTAAGACCCCAAAGGTTTTTAAAACCTTTGGGGTCTTACGGCTTTTTTTCGCCCCCGAAAAAGTTTTCGTTTCATCAAAAACGCCGCCGCTCCTTCGCTCTTCATTCCGCACATCTCCACTTAAGAGATTTCCTTTGCCACTTGCCGGGCAATTCAAACCTCGTAGCAGAAAAAGTCCGGAATAGCGGTTTTGAGATTGGAAAAGAGGAGTTATTCCGCCGAATCGTGCGTATCTTTACAATACATCCTCCGAAAAATCACAATTATTTGCCGTTCAGTTGAAAAACCTTAGTTTTGAGAGCTGAATATGACCCCGGACTTGCTGACCGGAACAAAAATTTAGAGGGAATCAAATTTCACACAAAATGACACGAAACAAACTGTTGCTTTCGGGCACCGGCATTGCTGCGGCCGGCCTGATTCTTTTTACCGCGTTTGGCCTCATTAAAAAAGACGGCCAGTCGCTCTACCGCCCCTCCGATGCTGTCGATAAGCTAGGTGTTTCAACGGGTGAGGAAGAAGACGCAAACGGAGCTGCCGAATGGTGGTTCAACCGTGTAAAAAATAACGTAACCAACGAGCTGGATTATGCCGATATGGCTGCCGTGCAGGAACGTGCACAGCAGAACTTCAATTCCACTGCCCGCCAGGGTAACGGCAACCAGCAAACGCAAGCTGCTACAAACTGGAGCGAGATCGGTCCCGATAACGTCGGTGGCCGTACCCGTGCCATCCTCATCGACCGCAACAACAGCCAGCACATGTATGCAGGCGGTGTGAGCGGCGGTCTGTGGGAGTCGACCGACGGAGCCAACAACTGGACCCGCGTTGCCGGCTTCTTTAACATCGCAGGTGTGAACATCAACATCAGCACCATCGCGCAGGCTTCTGACGGTACGCTGTATGTCGGTACCGGTGAAGGTAACTTCTATCCTCCGTATGGTAGCGGCGCCGGTGGTTTCATCGGTGGCGGTATCTACAAATCACCCGACGGTGTCAACTGGTCGCTGCTTTCGAGCACGGCTCCGGTGGCTGCCAACAACACCAGCACTGCATGGGCAGACGTCAACAAGATCGTTATCGATCCTGCTGATCCGAACCATATCTATGCTGGTACCAACAAAGGCCTGAAGATCTCTACCGACGGTGGCTCTACCTGGGTCAGCGCTACCGGTACTCCTGTAACTGCCTGCACCGACGTAGAAATCTCGAACAACCAGCACGTCATCGCAGTTTGCTCGAACAAACCTTATCTCTCCACCGATAACGGCGGCACCTTCACGAACGTAGGTACCACCGCGCTCGGGTTCTCTTCTGTAGCACTCGGCCGTACCGACGTTGCGATCGCTCCTTCCGATCCGAACTTCGTTTACGCCTTCTGCGCAGCAGCAAACGGCTCGATGGCCGGCGTATTCGTTTCTGTCGATGGTGCTCAGACCTGGACACAGGTTTGCGGTGCAGGTAACCAGCAGTTCGAACCCTTCGGCTACGGTACCAACCAGGGCACTTACGACAACGTAGTGGCTGTGGATCCCTCCAACAAATACCGCGCGATCTTCGGTGGTGTGGAGCTCTGGCAGTGGGAAATGACCTCGACCGCTCCGCCTTCCGGCCAGTGGACCCGCATCGCGCTCGAATTCACGAGCCTGCTCAACCCTTATTATGTACACTCCGACAAGCACGCGATCGTGTTCAATCCCTCGAACCCGGCGATCTGCTTCGTAGGATGTGACGGCGGTATCTTCCGCTCTACCAACATCAGCTCTTCTGTTCCGACCTGGCAGCCGATGAACGCAGGTTACAACGTGACGCAGTGCTACTCGGTAGCATTCGACCACGTTTCTCCGGGCCGTAACGTTGCAATGGCAGGTTGCCAGGACAACGGTACGCAATTCGTAAACGGACTGGGCAATACGACGATGTCTGCCGACCAGGTAGGCGGCGGCGACGGCGCGATGTGCGACATTTCTTACCTCAACCCGCAGGCGCTGTTCGGTACCGTTTATTACGGCTCACTCGCCCGTTCCAACAACGGCGGCTCAAGCTCTTCACAGTTCTACGATGCGCGCATCCAGGGCCTGACCAATTTCGAACAGGCCGGCTTTGCGAACTTCGTTACCCCGATCCGCCTCTGGGAAAGCCTCAATGACCAGCTCACCGGCGACTCGATCCCGGTGATCAATGAAACCAACCGCCAGAACATTCTCGTGACGAGCGCAAACAGCGGAGCCAACTTCACCGGCACGCTTACCGTTCCCTCGATCAATGCAACTCCGGCTCCGAGCGTAGTGCTCAGCAGCGTTGAATTCTACTGCGGCAACGATACGCTCGTAACGAATGGCGCAGGTACGGTTTCCGGCGACGGTACCGGTACGGTCAACACGAACGGTACGTACAACATTACTTTCAACACCGCACCTTCTGCCAACCAGATCCTGAAAGTGAAATTCGATGTCACGTTTGGCTCAGGCACGATGTTCATCGTAAACTCCAACGTACAGGGCCGCACGCTCCAGCACACCATCAGCAGCACCCTTAACCCGGGCGACACGCTGAAAGTGCAGGACGTTGTTCAGTCGCACCTCGCTGTCGGCTTCACCGGCAACAACGGTATCTGGATCACCCGCCGTGCAATCGACTTCTCGACCACCCCGCTGTGGATCAAGATCGGTGGCTCGCTCTCACAGCCGAGCCAATACGGTGGCGAATCATCCTGCATGACATGGTCGGCTGACGGTAACCTGCTGTATGTAGGAACGTCTTCCGGTACGGTTTACCGTTTCTCGAACCTCGCTTACGTTACCGACTCTGCGAATGGCGATATCGAGCACGGCTCCGCTGCCAACCCGAACACGATTGTTCGTTGCCAGCTCATCGGTTCATTCGGTAGCCGTAACGTAACGGCGATCGACGTTGATCCGAGCGATCCGGGCCGCATAGTCGTGTCTCTCGGTAACTACAGCAACTCGCAGTATGTGTATTACTCCACCACGGCCGATACGGCTTCCGGAGTAGCAGCTGCTGCATTCGTTGACAAGACGGGTAACCTCGACAACATCGGCGGCGTTCCGGTTTATTCGGTCACCTTCGATAAATACAACCCGAACCGCGTGCTCGTCGGCACGGAGCATGGTGTTTACGAAACCAGCAACATCACCGCCGGCGCGCCGTCCTGGACCTCTGCCAACAATGGCCTCGATAACGTCGTTGTTGACATGATCCGCCAGCAGCGCTGGGATCCGTGGCTGGTTCCGAACGCAGGTTGCTTCTACATCGGCACGCACGGCCGCGGCATGTGGCGCGACGATTCATCCTGGCAGCAACCCACGGGCATCAACAACTCGTCGCAGCCGTCCAACGTCGGTTCACTCAGCAACAACGACCTGAAAGTGTTCCCGAACCCGGTAGTAGATAATTCCAACGTGACCTTCCTCCTCGGCCAGCCCGGCGACGTAACGGTAACGATCTACGACCTCAACGGCAAGCGCGTATTCAGCCGCAATTACGAGAATCTCGCATCCGGCGCGAATACGGTACAGTTCGAAACCACCGACCTTGTAAAAGGCACGTACATTATCGCAGTTCAGCAGGGTGCGAAGCGCATCGGTACCGGTCGCTTCATCAAGCTCAACTAACCGATACGGTAGAAAAAAGAAAAGCCGCTTCAGCAATGGAGCGGCTTTTTTATTGGGGGGAAGTTGCGTGGGTGCGGGTTGCGGAGTTGCGAGGGTTGTTGGATGTAAATGGGAGCGGTTAGTTGGTTGGTAGGTTGGTTGAGTTGGTTAAGTGGATTGATGGCGTCAGTGAGTGGGTAAAAGTTTTTGCAGGATCGGCGAGGCGCAATGTTTAAGAAAAGATCCAACCGTTCCACCCTAACCAACTCAACCAACCGAATCAACCTTTTCTGCCATATTCCCAACGCCGTTGCATTTGCAATTGCCTCATAACTCCGCAAAACAATTTCCCCCGCAACCCCGCAACTCCGCACCGCGCAACACCGAAGGGCAAAAAAAAAGAGGGACCGAAGCCCCTCCCTTTTACCTAAAGCGGTACAGATTACTTCACGTGCTTGGAAACAACTTTCGCAAGCTCGAACATGGAGATCTGCGACTTGCCACCGAAAACGGTTTTCAGTTTCGCGTCAGCGTTGATCATACGCTTGTTCTTCTTGTCCTGGAGACCGTTCTTCTTGATGTAATCCCAAATCTTCTTCACGATCTCCGTGCGCGGGAGAGCTTTGTTGCCGACTACTTCAGCAAGCGTAGCGCTCGGGGTGAGCGGCTTCATGAATGCAGCGTTGGGTTTACGTGCAGACTTTTTCTTAGCAGCCGGTTTTTTCGCAGCAGCTTTCTTTTTGGGAGCTGCTTTTTTGGCGGTTTTCTTTGCCATGATTTTTAGGATTGATGGTTTTAGATTGATTCGGTGGCTAAAAGTAGTGGAATATTTTTGCCTTCAAAAAATGACCGCTTTTTTCATTGGGAAACCATTGTTGAAATCATGGCCGCGAAGCCCGGTAACGAACGCTTTTTTTTCGTAAAAAAGAGAAGCGATGTTGACTTTCCGGATGAATCGCGCGCTGCGTTTTTTGTGACGAGGAATTTATGAAGAACGATGCGAAGCGTTTTTGTTTTCTCTCTGGTGATGCGCTGTGATTCAGTATTGACGAGGCTTTCAGCGTGCCGGTGTTTTTTGTGCGAATGAAAAATCGATTCTTCCATTGGAGAAAAACAAATTTCCCCAATGAGAAATTATGCGCCCGGTTGAGCTTCAGCTGATTCTCCATTGGGAAGCCGGCAAAGGTCGCTTCTGTGTTGTTAATAAATTCCTGGAATCGCTCCTCTGAAAACGGCGTTTTTCACTCGGGAAAAAGATGTTTTTCATTCAGGATTCTCTCTTGAAACGTTCATTTTTCATTGGGAAAAGCGAGGTTTTTCTTCCCTTTTACCAATGAAAAAAACAGCCTTCGCTCCCGCAATCCGGGGAACGAAGGCTGTTGTGCCGTGGTTTTTCGCTGACGGAAATCAGCTCTTCACTTCTGCTTCCGGCTTTTCTGCCGCAGTGATCGAAGGCGGGATCAGCTTGTAGACGACAGGCGTGACAACGCGGGAAAGCAGTGTCGAGCTGATCAATCCTCCAATGAGAACGATCGCCAGCGGCGCGATGAGCGGGTTCGTCGAGATCGCGATCGGGAGCAATCCGCCGATGGCCGTGAGCGACGTCAGGATGATCGGAAGGAAACGGATCTCCCCGGCTTCTCGGATCGCCTCGTCGAGTGAACGGCCCTCACGCCGCAGCTGGTTCGTGAAATCCACCAGCAGGATCGAGTTCTTCACTTCGATGCCCGCCAACGCGATCAGGCCGATGATCGCCACGAACGAAAGCGAATTGCCCGTCATCCACAGCGCAGCGATCGCGCCCACCATGCCCAGCGGGATCACCGAAAGAACGATCAGCGTGCTCTTGAACGTTTTGAATTCGAGGATCAGCACCGCGATGAACAGGAACACCGTTACCAGGATGATCGTGCCGAAAC
>CAMLEF010000226.1 GCA_946478675.1 uncultured Flavobacteriales bacterium
GCAGTATGGTAAGACGGTGCGATCTCTCCTGCTTTGCGGAAATGCGTGCGCGCATCTTCGAACAGCGTTTGCGCTTCGAGGTATTTCTGCTGGAATCCCGCTTTATCGCCGCGCTGCATCAGGTCGCGCGCCATCAATCGCGCTTCCATGGCGTTCTTCGACTGCAGCGATGCGAGCAGCATGTTGGCCTTCGCGGATTCATGCGTGTATTCGATATCGTGCGAATAAAGTGTGAGCTTGTCTTCCCAGTCTTCATTGCGGACCCACGAACGTAACGTGAACAGGAAAGCGATGCCGATAAGAATGAAACGGATCAGTTTCTGGTCGGCGTTTTTCCAGCGGAATGCGGCAGGATCAACTTTCGTAAGACGGAACAGCAGCCACACCAGTACGATGCAGAAACCGAGCGAAGTCGAATACATGAAACGTTCCGCCATCAGTCCCGGCGCCGGCCGGAAAAGATTGGAATACGCCGCCGCGCTGCCGAGGAAAAACAGCAGTCCGAAGCTGAGCACCGATTTGCTTTTGAACCCGCGCAGCGCGATCAACCCGAGCGCGATATACACCAGCAGCGACAGGATGGCGATCGGGTTGCTCCAGCTCACAAGCGGCACGTACGCATAACCGTAATAATACACCAGCGGATGCGGGATGATGTGCAGCCACAGGTACCAGCCGAGAATGTACATGCTGGTAGCGGTGTGCACGCCGAAATCTTTTTTGCCGGGAAGCGGGTTCTCGAAATCCTGGAACGTGCGGGCCGGCGCGGGGAGCAGGTATTGCTGCAGCATCGAACGCAGCAGCAGCATCGCCAGCAGCAGCACGCCGAAGAGCACGATCTTTTTCCAGTTGAGATCGGTGAAGAACCACAGCGCAAGCGGGATCAGCACGATGAAAGGCTGGGCCGTTTCTTTCGCAAACATCGCCAGCAGGAAACAAAGCGGGTAGAGGACGATGTAAATGATTTTTTTCGTGTCGAGATAATTCCAGAGCGAGATCATCGACAGCACGATGAAGAAGAACGACAGCAGCTCGTCGCGGCACTTGATGTTGTCGACCGGTTCCGTGTGCAGCGGATGAACGAGAAAGATCAGGCAAACGAAAAATGCGAACCAGTCGCCCTGCTGCACGAACCAGCGGCGGAGCAGGCCGAAGAGGAGCACCAGCGTAAACGCATACAGCAGCACGTTGATGAAATGGCTCACGTGCGGTTTTTCGCCGAACGCCTGGATCTCGAGCGCGAAGCTGATGAGCGTAACCGGGCGGTAGGAATAGCCCGAGCCGTCGTTGTTGAAGAACGTACGCGACTTCAGGATCTTTGGAATGCCTTTGACCCCCATTTGGGTGGTCTTGTTGGCACCGTTGGTGTAGAATTCGTCGTCGAGCGCGTACTCATTGAAAATGCCGTTCCCGAAAACCACGAAGGCCAGCAGGAAGAGGAGGATCGGGAAAGTGTTTCTTGCAAAAAAGCCCTGCCGGAGCGGAGCAGGTTTTTTACTGCCGGGCGTCGTCCTGTTTTTGGAGGGCGACGACCCTTTTTGTTCAGGTTTTTTTGCCATCGGATGGCCGAAAAATACACAATAAGATGTCTTGCAGGGCGGTCTTATTTCACTAATTTTGGCCTTTAACGTTAACCGGCAAACAAATGAAAAAAACGTTACTAAACATCCTCTTCATCATTGCTGCATTGTTAACGGGCCTTCCCGCCTGGTCGCAATGTCCCAATGATAACTCGCTTGTGGCGGGAAGCCTGACGCCTCCGGGTGTCAGCATGTCCACGGCGCAGACGTACAACGCGGGGCAATACGTGCTCGCTTTCGTGCAGTCGGGCGCCCAGTATACCGTAACAACCTGCGGCGGCTCCTCCTGGGACACCCAGCTCACGGTGTACAATGACATCACCGGCGTTTCCCTCGGCTATAATGACGACTACTGCGGCGTGCAGTCTTCGGTGTCTTTCACACCGACGTTCTGCGGTTACGTACGCGTGCTGCTCGATCAGTATTACTGCAGCAACAGCGGCCTGTCCACCACGGTCACGATGACGCAGAACAGCCCCGGCACCGCCAACCCGTCTGTAACTTCCGCTCCGGACGTTTCAGCCTGCACGGGCAATACGGTCCAGGTCGGTATCAGCGGAAACGGTTCCGGCGGAACACCTCCGTACACCTACAGCTGGGCGCCGTCCACCAACCTGTCGAGCACTTCGGTTTCACAGCCGACAGCGACTGTGACCGCCACGCAAACCTATACGATGACGCTGACCGACGCTAACGGCTGTTTTACCACCGATAACGTTGTCGTGTCGCTGCTGCCGGCACCGACCGTCAACCTCGGCCCGGACATCATTCAGTGCGGCGGAACGGCTACGCTGAACGCGGGCAACCCCGGCGGCTCCTACCTCTGGAACACGGGGCAGGGCACGCAAACGATCGGCGTTACACAAAGCGGCAATTATTCGGTAACCGTACAGGCTTCCAACGGCTGCATCAACGGCGACGCGATCAACGTCACCATCAACCCGCTGCCGACGGTTTTCCTCGGACCGGACACGATGACCTGCGCGAATGCCATCACGCTGAATGCAGGATCCGGATTCGCAGCTTATGCCTGGAACCCCGGCGGAAATGCACAGACGCAAAACGTTACCTCCAGTGGAAACGTGCTCGTTACGGTCACCGACGGTAACGGCTGCCAGAACTCCGATACCATCAACGTTACGCTGAGCCCGCCGCCGTCCGTCAACCTCGGCCCGGACATCACGCAATGCGGAGGCGCTGCTACGCTCGACGCGGGCAACCCGGGATCCATTTATTTCTGGTCGAACAACACGTCTTCCCAGACCACTGCGGTTTCCGCGTCGGGAACGTATTACGTGCAGGTGATCACGCCCGCAGGTTGCTCGAATGCGGATACGGTAAACGTTACCATCAACAACCAGCCCGTGGTGAACCTCGGCCCGGATACGGCGATCTGCGGCAACGCGATTACGCTGGACGCCGGCAACCCGGGCAGCACCTATTCCTGGAGCAACACCGGGAATACGCAGACGGTTGCTGTCGGCAGCGGCACGTATTCCGTAACGGTGACCGATCCTTCCGGTTGCTTCGACCGCGACACGATCACGGTAACGGCCAACGCTTCGCCGATCGTTTCTGCGGGCTTCGATCAGTCCGTTTGCGCTTCGCAGTCGGCGACGCTTACGGCTACCGGCGCGCAGAACTATCTCTGGAGCACCGGCGCAAGCACGGCAAGCACGGCCGTCAGCCCGACGATCACTACTTCCTATTATGTTACCGGTTTCGATGTCAACGGTTGCCAGGCTTCCGACGTCGTGATGGTAACGGTATTGCCGGCTTCGAATGCGCAATTCACGGCATCGGTCAGCGGCGCTACCGGCATCTTCACGAACCAATCGACGAACGCGGTCACCTACAGCTGGAACTTCGGCGACGGCAGCCCGGCCGATAACTCCGCGAACCCGACGCACACCTACTCGGTGAACGGAACGTACACGGTAACGCTGACGGTCACCGGCCCGTGCGGCACGGACACTTACACGCAGGTCATCACGATCTCGCAGGTAGGCGTGCAGGACACGGACCTCGCCAACTCGCTCAGCCTTTTCCCGAACCCGAACGACGGCCGCTTCACGGTAGCGTTTGAATTCACGAAGGCGAAAGACGTGACGATCCAGGTGCTCGACATCGCCGGCCGCATCGTTTACAGCGACAAGGAAACCGCGATCACTTCTTACAAGAAAGAGATCGGCCTCGCTGACGAAGCGAACGGCATGTACACGGTCCGCATCATCACCGACGAAGGTGTAGTGACGCAGAAGATCGTCGTCCAGCGATAAGATCGGCTTCGCATCAATCAAAACCGCCTGTTGAAGATTCAGCAGGCGGTTTTTGTTTTCAGATAATAGAGAAGTTCAAGCCGTCACCGGGGCTTCCGCTTTTTCCGCGGGTGCTGGCTGGCATGAATGATTTTGTAGATGTAGATGATGTCGGAAATGATCTCGTAAATGAGATAATATTTGAAGCGTCCGATCTTTAATTGGTGTACTCCCCGGCGTATTTTGTTTGGACATAAGGATATCTCGCAAGATGAATCAACGTACTGTCGTATTCTTCAAGCAAGAGCTCTCCGTATCCCGGTCTTTTCTCTTCAATCCACAGAGCCGCTTCCTGCAACTCAATAGCTGCAGACGTCGAAAGAATAATGCGGAACGTCACTTGCGACGCTTTTTGATTTCAGCCCGGATGATTTTGGAGATGCTATAGGCATCTACTCCTTTATCCTTTCCCGAAAGCAACAGCTTCTTTCGCTGGTCAATTTCTTTAAGATCCCCGGCTGACAAATCGAGCTCATCCTCCGCGTTACGGAGATGCTCTTTGATCATCGCTTTTAATACACGCAGGAAAGACTCGTCGACGCGATCGACATAATCATGAAGTTCTTTTCGTAAGGCAGTCATAACATCAAAGGATATATAAAAATACACAATAATCAGGCGGATGTAGCAACCGAAAGAACGAGACACACAAAAAAAAGCCGCCTGTGATCACAAGCGGCTTTTTCAATTCGGGTGTCGGTGATTATTTTGTTCCGGAAGCCGGGAGCTTGCAGGTCGCCATCTCGGCGGCAGTTGCAGCTTTGATGTTCTTGTCCTGCTCGAGCGCGGTCTTCGCAGCTTCATTGTTGGCATCGAGGCTCGCGATGAAGAGGTAGTAAGCCTTCGCGCAGGAATAATTTTTCAGAACGACGAAGTGATAAGAAGCGAGGTACGTTGCCGCGCTGATCATGTCCTTCTTGTTCTTCTCTTTGTTCAGCGAATCCGCCATTGCGAGGTCGAGGTAGCTTTCGTAGTACGGGCGGGCCTGTCCTTTTTTACCGTCCGGGTCCTGTTGCGCATTCGCACGTCCGCGCCAGAACCAGCCGATCGGGTTTTTCGGATCGATCTCGGTCACTTTCTTGAAAGCGCTGTCCGCATTCACGTAGTCTTTCTGGGAATACAACGCGCGGCCGTAGGCGTTCCAGTCGGAGATCGTGGCTTTCGCCGGGTTCACGTCGATCTTCTTTTTGTAATAGATGCCGGCTTTGTCGTACTTCTTCATCTTGAAGTAAGCCGTAGCCACGTCGAAGTAAATGTCGTTGCGCGACGTATCGACAGCGAGACCTTTTTCATAATCGATCACCGCCAGCGAATCTTTGTTGTTCTTCGACAGCGCGCGGCCGCGGTAGATGTAGTCATCGGCGATCAGCTTCGGCTTGCCGTACTGCTTCTGCTTTTCGAAGAATTTATCGAAGTAAACGATCGCTTTGTTCGCATCCGGATTTTTCATCTCGAGGTAGCAACGGCCGATGATACGGTAAACCACCGTGATCGAGCTGTCGCAGGCAAGCACCAGGTCACCCTGCTTGATCGCGTTCTCGTAATCGCCGCTCTTGTAGAGGAACGCGGTGTAACGGTAACGGGAATAGCAATCCGGGTTGATGGAAAGATATTTCGCGTAGCTCACAGCAGCAGAGTCGAACTTGCCGATCTGGTAGTACGCTTCACCGCGGTATTCGTATGCGGGAGCGAAATTCGGCTCGATGGCAAGCGCTTTGTTGAAGAAGCTGATCGCGGAAACCATGTTCTTGCCGGCAGCATACACGCGACCGATGCGCACGTAAGCTTTGGCAGATTTCGGATCGAGGGCCGCGGCTTTGTTGTAATACTCGATCGCCGGCGTAGCGACCACCGGATCTTTCTTCAGCTGCGCGTCGCCGCGGACCAGGTAGATCTCCGCCGTCGGATTTTTCTTGTCGAGATTTTCTGCCGCATTCGTCAGGTCGATTGCTGCCTGCGCATCACCGGGAGTAGCGTCGATGTAAACCTTCGCCATCTCGAGATAAATTTCCTGCTGGCGGGCAACCGGGATGTTGGTGCCTTTCGGACCGGCCTGCGTAGTGAGCAGCGATTTGGCATACGCGATTTCTTTCTGTCCTTCGGCGGGATTGCCGGTCATGAAATAATAACGCGCAAGACCGATATGCACGAGCGGGTTGGTCGCGTTGATGGCGACGCCCTGGTCGTAAAGTTTCTTTGCAGAATCGGCGTCATCGACCACCATCATTAGGTTGCCGAAGTAGTAGAAGTTATCCCCGTTGGTCGGTTCTTTGGCGACCAGCTGGCGGAACGTCGATTTCGCTTTGTCGTATTGTTCGCTTTCGGTGTAGCGTTTCGCTTCCTGGAGGGTCTGGGCGTAAACTCCGCTGCAGATCAATAATCCGAGAACTGCGGCGGCGAATCTGAGTTGCGTTTTCATAAGTGCAAAAATAATTATCTCTGGTTCAGTGAACGTCTAATTTAATTTTCCTTTCCGCGGGAGATGCCGGGGCCAACCCGGCGCGCTGAACGATCAATTGTCCACGCTCACCGAATGCAAAGGTGGCAAAGCCCGTGCCAAGCCCCGCCCGTCGGCCGATCTTCACAATGTAAACGCCCCGAGTAAACGGGTACTGGCCCGTCACCAGCGTCGATTGCGTGGGATGTACGGCCGAGGCAGAATCTGCGCCCACCATCGCCATCCGCACCTTCGCCCGGCGGTCCATGTCCTCCTGGCTGTCCTTGTCGCCGAGCCAGTTCAGCCCGACAATCCCGATCGCATTCGGCGTACGGTTCACATAGGCGATCACCGAATCGCTCGAATGAACGGCGAAACAGTTTTTTCCCGGCGCTTTTTTGTTCAACAACGTATCGGAGAGATAACGCAGGTTCGACGAGGTGCCGTTATCGAAAACGATGTGTACCCGTTCCGCCGGCAATCCCGGGCGCACCTGGCTCCACAGCGAATCTTCGCCCGTGAGCAGGCGACGCACCTGTTCAATGGTAAAGACGCTGTCGGCATTTTCGCGGTTCACCAGCAGCACCACCGCATCGGAAGCAATCTTGATGTGCTCGATGCCGAACTTCTGTTTCTCGAACCAGGCCAGCTCTTCTTTCGTCAATTGCCGGGTCATGATCGCGAGGCGGGAAGAATCGGCGAAAAGTTCTTTCACGACGGAATCTTCCGGCGCATATGACTGCATGAGGAAAGCATCGGGGTAAGAAAACTCGAAAGCGTCGATCAGCTCGTCGGCCAGGGGCTGCACGTTCTCATCAATCGAGATGCGCACTTTCCCGGTGGTGGGCGTGTCGAGCGGCGCCGAAGGCTTACTGTCGGAGCAGGCTGCAACAGCCAGCAACGGAAGGAGCGAAAGAAGGCGGCTGAATTTCATGCAGGAATAAATGAAAGATCAGAATTGCTGGTCGTCCTCTTCTTCGCGGCGTGTTTGCTTATAGCGGAGATAAGCGGTCCATCCGCGAAAAATTCCCCAGCCGATGAGCACAAGCCCGACGTAGATGCGGTTGGGTGAAGAAACCTTTTCGACCCAGACGTCGGTGAATAAAAACAGACAACCCAGGCCGAGGAACACCGGTACCATCGCGATGGTAAGCACGAAGGTGATGTTGCCCGGGCCCGGGTTGTTGAAAAACCGCACGGCTAAAGCGATTACTGAAGAACGAATTTTACCGGCTGGGTGATGTTCACACGAACGGAACGACCGTTCATTTTACCCACACCCCATTTCG
>CAMLEF010000227.1 GCA_946478675.1 uncultured Flavobacteriales bacterium
GCGATGGGCGGTGTCGTCAATATTCTCGAAGAGAAACCCGCGCCGGTCGATTCGACGAAGGCTGATGTTTCGACGCGTTTGTTCAGCAACACGTATGGCGTTGGTCTCGATGCGGGTGTGCGCGGCGCGAAGACGAATCATTCCTGGCGCATTCGCCTCGGCGCAGAATCGCAGGCGGATTACGGCGACGGCAACAACAAACGCATTCTCAATTCACGCTTCGACGGCTACGTTGGAAAAGCAACGTACAGCTTCACAAAGAATAAATGGTCGAGCGTGAACAATTACGTTTTTTCGAAAAGCGATTTCGGTTTCATCATGGATACGTCGAGCGCATTGACTGTCGACGATCGCTTCTCGCGCAACCTTTACCTGCGACCGCATCACACGGTTTTCATCAACCTTTTTACTTCGCAGAACACGTTCTTCACGAACAGCGGTGATATTTTCCGTGTGGTGATCGGCGGGCACATCAATCGCCGCATGGAGAACGAAGGCGGCTCCGGCATCAGCCTCGACATGCAGCTGATCACCGCGGCGCTACATGCGCAATACGAACACGCGTTCAATGAAAACTGGACGATGACCAGCGGACTGCAGACGCAATACCAGGACAACACCAACTTCGGCGTGCGCATTATCGTTCCGGATGCGAAACTGGCGGAAGGTTCGCTGTATGCGTACCTGCGCGGCACCGGCGAACGCGCGACACTGGAAGCGGGACTGCGCGGCGATCTGCGGCACCTCCAGACGTTCTCCACCGGCACGCTCGACTCCGGCCGTTACGCGATTCCGCTGGTGAACAAACTTTACCCCGCGATCAACGGTTCGGTCGGCGCTTCCATCAAAATCATCAATAACCTTCGTTTCAAAGGGAACATCACGAGCGGCTATCGTACGCCGAACCTCGCGGAGCTTTCTTCGAACGGCGTGCACGAAGGAACGTTGCGTTATGAAGTCGGAGATGCCGGCATGCGCATCGAGCAGAATGTTTGCATGGAAGCCGGGTTCGCTTACGAGACGAAACAGCTGAGCATTTCGGTAACGGCGTACAACAACCGTTTCCTGCATTACATCTATTTACAACCGACGAACGAAGATTATTACGGCTTCCGCGTGTATCGTTATTTGCAAACGAACGCCACCCTGCGCGGCGGTGAAGCAACGCTGGACTGGTCGCCGGAGAAACTGGAGTGGCTGAATGTTGCGGTCGCCTACATGATGATCCGCGCCACGACGGACGAAGGCCATTACCTGCCGTTCATTCCTGCCGACCGAATCGACGGTTCGATGAAATTCGAATTGGGCGAGCACGGCAAGTGGCAGGATATTTATTTGCGTACGGGCGGACAATATTATTTCCCGCAAAATCATCCGGCGCAGTTCGAATCACCGACGAGCGACTACCTTTTGCTGGACGCAGGGTTGGGCACTACGGTCCGGTTGCAGCGCGGTCATTCGATGGACATTGATATTGCCTGCAACAACCTGCTGAACAAAACTTATTACGATCATCTTTCCCGTTTCAAAGAATTCGGGATCTACAACATCGGGCGGAACATCTGCCTGAATTTTAAATACGCCTGGTAAAACCACCGAACCATGAAAAAGTATCTTTTCCTTTTCCTCATCGCTGTGATCGGCATGGCTGCTTCCTGCAAAAAAGAAACAGACGCGCACATCCCGCCGGACCTTTCTTTCAAAACCGGCAGCAACTACACTTCCGGCGACCGCTCCATCACACAAGGCGACAGCATCCTCGTCGGCGTCGTCATCACGAAAAAAGAAGACGATCTCCGCACGCTGAACATTTCCTACGCCTATGACGGCGCGTCTTCCACCACGACGTTCTACAATTACGTCATGACGACGGCCGAGTACGGCAGTTACAGCCACGATTTCCGGATCCGCACGCGCAACCAGGCCGGCACGGAGAAATGGGTATTCACGGTAACGGACAGAGACGGCAACCTGGCGCAGAAGTCGATTACATTGACGGTTCAGTAGTTTCAATTTGACCACTTAAGACACAAAGAGCACATAAGTCTAAAGTGCTCTTAAGTGTCTTAAGTGGTTTCTTTTTATTCTGGGAGATTCCGGAAGTACTCGTTTACTAACACCTTCAGCCCTGAATGCACGAGATTATCCGAACAAAAATTGATCAGCAATCCCTTCGGACGGCGAAGTAATCTCATGTAAGTAAGCAGTTGTGCGCTATGCACCGGGTGTATCTTTTCTACTGCTTTCAGTTCAATTACGATATCACCCACCAGCAGATCGCAGCGCAGGTCCGCATCCAGTGAATAGCCTTTGTATTCAATATGCACGGGCAATTCCGTCATCACTTCAAATCCGCGATCTTCCAATTCCCGCTGGAAGCATTTCTGATATACGCTTTCGAGCAATCCCGGACCAAGTTCGCGATGCACATCTACCGCAGCGCCGACAATTTCATATTGTAACTGGTTCAATTCTTTCTTTGTCATCGTTTCAAAATATCAAAGTTCATTTTCATTTCTCCAGCAACCGCATGCCGATGTCGCATTGCAGGCATTTCTTCTTCTGGCAATAATTTCCCGTCAGCTCCAGCAGCGCCTGGCTTTCCCCTGCCGTCACCGCTATCACGCCGCGCTCATTCCACTCGCGCGTGATCTTGTTCGATTCGGCGGAAAGCTCTTCCAGCAAACGCAGCGCTTCTTCCTGCACCAGCAGGTTGCCTTTCTCTTTTCCCCAGAGAAACTTGAACGGCACGATCGTGTTGATCACCACCGCTTCTACCGCCTGCGCGCCGAGGCGTTTCGTGCGCGGGATGGAAAGTTTCCCGAAGCGGTAGTGCGTCGTCCAGTAGCCGGAGGCGGGAACATCGAGCAGCTTGCGCAATTCCTGCTGCGGCAGGTTTTCTTCGATGCAGATGCTGAACAACCGCGGGTGACGGCACAGCAGCTCCGCCAATTGCGAAATACGCAGCGTCGGAAAATTCACCGGGCGTAAGCGCAGGAACTTCCACCGTTGCGCTGCCATCGGACGAATGTGATACTTATGCTGCAGGTGCACGTACTCGCGCGTGAGTTGCTTCACGTACGAATCGATCTGCTTCTCCGGCAGCAATCCCGACTGACCGAAGAGCAACGCTTCCGTCTGCAAACGATTCTCGCCCTGGCGTCCCACGATTTTCAGCGGAGCGGCGGCAGCGAGCCACTGGAACGGTTCCGCGTTCACCTTCATGCCGAACTGTCGCGCGAGATGGCGGTAGAACGTTTCTTCCCAATCCCAGCCGCTGTTCGCAAGCTCCATCTGCAGCAGCCGCACTTTTCGCTCGAGGCGCTCCACCATCAATCGAGAAAGCCAGTTGGTGACGAGGATCTGCGGAATGCCGGAGAGTTGATTGGAGCAAGGCACCGGCGTCTTGTCGGAACACAGGCGCAGATACCGCACGTAGCTCTCGCGATCAATGCGCGGACGCAGCTCGAAAGTCGGCAACGTCACACCGTGCTGCGTGACGGCCGGCGCATCCGCATCGTGCACGACGTGAAGAATGACGGAATTATAAGCGGCGTCTTCCTGGTGGCGATGTCTGTTCCAGTCGGAAGCCTTCACATGAATTTCAACATTGCCCGACCAGAGCTGTCCGCCGATCTTCAGCTTCGCGTTAAAAAAGTCGGGGCCGCTGTCGCGGTTGTAATCGCCCGGATAAATAATCTCTACGGATTCGCCTTCGGTCGTTTGCAGCGAAGTGCGGTCGAATTGTTTGGTCTTCCAAACGTAATGGAGGTACGCTTCTTTCATATCAGCACAATTAAAAAGTGAAACAAAAAATGAACGGCGAAAGTAATAGCAGGAAACAGTTACTAAAAGACAACAAACGTTTACAAACGGATATAAACGCTTGTACTTTGTTTTAGTAGATTCATAAAAGTGTAAATCGTTTCAGCATGATCTTAGAAACCATCATCAGCACAGCAGCCGGGCTCGCAGGAGCGGCAATTGGCGGCGTATTGAGCTACGTTACGCAGAAGCAACAATTCCGGAATGAATTGCTGCGCATCCGCGAAGAGCACAAAGCGGAATTCCAGGCGGAGCAAACGGCGTTGCATTTTCTTCGTCATGCGACGCACATCGAACGCTCGTTTGAAACGCTGCGAAAATATTTAGGAGGATTCGAAGATGACGAACTGCGGAAAATTCTCGTTCGCGCAGGAGCGATACGCACGTTCCGCGAAGACGGCAGCGAATGGTGGCGGTTGCTGGACCGGATGGATGAATATATCGAACGGAAAAAGGCGAAAAATGAAGCATAAGCCATTCCGCATCATACGACAGATTGATGTTTTCGACGTCATCACAGAAAAACTGGTGGATGAATTTCCACTCAACAGTTTCGACCTGGACGAGATCAAAACGCTGATTACTGCGAATGAAAACGATCCGTTACTCTACGATGGATATTTAATTGAAGGGAAACTACAGCAATACTTCGAAGCACAAGGATTTGTCTTCGACAGGGTAAAACACGTTTACTATCTTGCCTGTTACCAGGATAATTCCTAGCCCAGCAGCGTCGCCATCTCCTGCTGGATCTTCAGCGCTTCTTCCCTCGCCTTCTCCGCAAAATCTTTTCCGTTCGAAGCGTAAAGAATCGAACGCGACGCATTCACGAGCAGGCCGCAATCTTTGTTCATGCCGTACTTCGCCACGTCACTGAGACTTCCGCCCTGCGCGCCGACGCCCGGCACCAGCAGGAAATGATCGGGAACGATCTTGCGCACCGTCACGAGATGATCCGCCTGCGTTGCGCCGACGACGTACATCATGTTCTCCGGCGTGCCCCACTCCTGCGAGATCGTCAGCACTTCTTCGAACAGTTTCGTTTTGGTTTCGCTGCGCCCCTGCGGCAATTCATAAACGTTCAGCATCTGCAGATCTTTCGCGCCTTCATTGCTCGTGAGCGCCAGCAGGATCACCCATTTGCCTTCGTAGGTGAGAAACGGCTTCACGGAATCGCTGCCCATGTACGGCGCAACGGTTACCGAATCGAAACCGTAATGCTGAAAAAAAGAACGCGCATACATCGACGACGTATTCCCGATATCACCGCGTTTCGCATCGGCGATCGTGAAACAATCCTGCGGGATGATCTTCACCGTTTTCTCGAGGCTCTGCAATCCTTTTACGCCATCAGCTTCATAAAACGCCAGGTTCGGCTTGTACGCCACGCAGAGATCGTGCGTCGCTTCGATGATCTGTCGGTTGAATTCGTACACCGGGTCTTCATGATCCAACAAATGCTTCGGAAGTTTGGTGCTGTCGGTGTCGAGGCCGATGCAAAGAAAACTTTTCTTGCGACGAATCTGCTCAATGATCTGCTGACGGTTCATGCGGCAAAAATAGGCAATAGCCGCTGATTACGCAGATGAACGCAGATTGCGTGACGAAAGGTCGGGTGTCAACACCCGACCCGCCGGGCGCGTTGCTTCCGCCGTGAATTGTCAGCGACAGCTGCTGCAAATGCGATGTTTCACTCTGCCCGCCGGGCGCGTTTGTTTCCGGCTGACGAAACCTTGAGGAATGACAATGACGAAAGGTCGGGTGTTACCACGCGACCCGCCGGGTCACATTTGTTTCCGGCTGGCACAAAAAAATCGCGGATGACATTGCTGTGCATCCGCGATCAAAAAAAAATGAGCGTTACTTAATGCGCATCGGCAGCACTGACCATCGTCTGCATTTTCCGTTTCGGCTGCAGCAGCAACAGCGGGATGCAGCAGAGGAAGAAAATACCGACGATCCAGAAATTATCCATGTACGACAGCAGCATCGACTGGCGGATGAGCGCGCCGTCGAGGGCCTTCGTAGCCATCGCCTGCGCCGTCGTCGGATCGAAACCGCGCTGGATGAAACCGGCAGTGTACGCGCCGAGACGCTGCTGCGTTTCCGTATCGTAGATATTGATGTTCTGCAGCAGCGTGCTCCGGTGATAGGCCGCGCGGCTGTTGATGAAGGTAGCAACGGCTGCGATACCGAACGAACCGCCGAGTTGTCGCATCATGTTGTTGAGGCCCGTCGCCTGCGCCATGTCCTTCGCCGGCAAACCGCCGAGCGCGAAGTTGGTGATCGGCACGAACATGAAGCCCATCCCGATACCGCGCAGCAGCTGCGGCCACATGAAGTCGTTCCATCCCGAGCCGAGCGTCGATCCGCTGAGCACGTGCGTAAACATGAAGAACATCACAAAACCGATCGTCGCGAGGTATTGCGGCGGAATGCCTTTTCGCAGCAGCGCGCCAACCGTCGGCATCACGAAGAGCGAGATCAACCCGGATGGCATCAGCAGCAAACCGGTTTGTTCAGCGGTCCAACCTAAAAGTCCCTGCACGAAAATCGGGAAGATGAACAGCGACGCATACAATCCGAATCCGAGAATGAACGTAAACATCATCCCGAACGCCAGCTGCCGGCTTCCGGTCAACACACGCAGGTTCACCACCGGGTGCTCGATGCGGAGCTCCCACCAGATGAACGTGATGATCGATAGGGCCGACATTGCTGCCAGGATGGTGATGTAGCGCGATTCGAACCAGGCCTCCGTTTCACCGCGCTCCAATACGATCTGCAGCGCCCCGATGCCAATGATCAGCAGCCCTATCCCTATCCAGTCTGTCTTTGGCGGACGAACGTGGAAGGAAGCGTTCTTGATATACGTGAGCGTGAGCAGCGCTGCGATGATACCGAGCGGAATATTCACGTAGAAGATCCACGGCCAGGAATAATGGTCGGTGATCCAGCCGCCGAGTGTGGGGCCGAACGTAGGACCGAGCACGACGCCGATTCCGAAGATCGCTGTCGCCATGCCGCGTTCTTCCGGCTTGAACGTCTCGAACAAGATCGCCTGCGAGGTCGACAGCAGTGCGCCGCCGCCGATGCCCTGGATGAAGCGGAAGATGATCAGCTCCCAGATGTTCGTCGCGTTACCGCAGAGGAACGACGCGAGCGTGAACAGCGCGATCGAGAAGGCGAAATAATTCTTCCTTCCGAACTGCGCCGCGAGCCAGCCGTTCATCGGGAGAATGATGACGTTCGCCACTGCGTACGACGTGATCACCCAGGCGACGTCTTCGAGCGTTGCGCCGAGGTTGCCCATGATCTGGTTCAGCGCCACGTTCACGACGGTTGAGTCGATGAGCTCGAGCAGCGCCGCGAGGATCACGGTGACCACGATTATCCATTTTGCAAAACCTTTTTCTGCCATGATGAGCGGGCTTGCCGAAATTTATTTCGCAGAAACAGTTTGCGCCGGCTGATCGTCGGTATTGACGACCACCGATACGCTGAGACCGGGACGAAGTTTTGCCATCGTATTCGCATCGCCGGAAATTTTGATGCGAACAGGAACACGCTGCACGACTTTCACGAAGTTGCCGGTAGCGTTATCCGGGGGCAGCAGTGCAAAACGCGCACCGGTTGCGCCGGAGAACGAAGCGACTTCACCTTTCAGCGGCAGGTCTTCGAAGGCATCCACCTTCACGTCGACCGTCTGGCCAGGAATCATTTTTCCGAGCTGCGTCTCTTTAAAGTTCGCTACCACCCCCACGGAGTTGTTGTCGACTACCGAGAACAGCGCTTGTC
>CAMLEF010000228.1 GCA_946478675.1 uncultured Flavobacteriales bacterium
CGGAGCAACGACTTTCGCAACGAGGTTGTCGAATTTGAAGTCGTAAGCCGAGATCGAAGCGAAGAGCTCGTTGACGATATCGCCTTCTGCGTTCTTCACGTCGTTTTTGATACGGTCGAGCTGCGCAATAGAAGCAACGATCGGAGCATGGTAGAAGTTATACCACTCCCAGCTGATCATTTTTTCGTTCTCTTTCGAATACTGTTCTTTCGGCATCAGCGTTTCGAGACGCGGCTTGAGGTCGGCTTTATTCTTTTCCGGAAGCAGGGCCAGCAGGTCATCGTGATACTTGATGAGTTTTGCTTTCAGGTCTTTTGCTTTACCGGTGACGTTTGCCGGATCCTCGCCAATCATAAAGTGGGTGGGCGTATCGAAATCGTCAGGCTTGTCGATAAGGATCAGGCGAAGAGTATCGCCAATTTTCTTGTCGACGCCAACGGTATGCGCGATCATCTCTCCCCGGAGGTCGGTGATGAAATCGCACAGTTCTTTCGAAAGCTTGCGGGCCTGGAGCGCTTTTGTGTAAAGCGGTCCGGCTTTCTTTTCATCATTCATCTTGGCTTTCTCGAACGCGCGGTACGTCATTTCGTTCTTACGATCGAAGTTTTCGTTGGTCGTCTCGAGACCTTTGTCGATGGTGATGAAGGCGTTAATAATCTCTTTCGAGATGTTCAGTGCAAGAAGAGCGGTCAGTACGAGGTACATCATACCGATCATCTTCTGACGTGGGGACTGTTTACCACCTGCCATTGTTTACTACCTCTTTTTAAATGTGGTTATACTTCAATTAGCGGCGCACGTTCATAGCGGTCAGCATGTTGCCATAGACCGTATTGAGTGCTTCGAGGTTGGTGGCGAGATTGTTGATTTCCGAACGGTAACGACGGGTATCTTCGACAGATTCGTTGAGGTTGGAGAGAATCGTGTTGATGCCTTCGTAAAGCGTATTGGTTGCTTTGAGGTGTTCGTTCGAGCCCTGGAGCTGCAGTTCATAAGCAGCATTGAGAGCGGAGAGATTTTTAGAGATTTTGCCGAGCTGCTCGTTGTAGTTCTGCGATTCTTCGTTAGCGATAGCGAAGGTCTCGAGCGTACGGGAAGCGCGGGTATAAGCGCCGGCGAGCTGTTCAACAGAAGAGCTGACGCTTTCGTTAGCGCGCTCGTATGCCTGCGAAAGACGGTCTACGTTGGACGTCGCTTTGGTGATATTGTCGGAGAATTCTTTGGAAGCCACGCTTGCATCAGCGATATCGCCGATCTTGGAAACGCTTTCCGTCAGTCCGCGCATACCTGCGCCGAGGCTTTCAAGCAGTTCGGGTCCGATCTTCGCTTCCTCAAGCATCTTATCGAGTTGCTGGGTCAGGGACATGCTGTCGCCGCCTTTTTCGTCAATTTCACGGGTTCGTCCTTCTTCATCGGGCATGCCGGCAAGTTCGGGATATACCAGCGTCCAGTCGAGCTCTTCATGGATCGGTTCAAAAGCAGAAAAGATGAAGATGACCGCTTCTGTTCCAAGACCGACAATCAGCATAAGACTTGCACCGGGCCAGTGCTGGATCTTAAACAGTGCCCCTACGATTACAACTGCTGCACCGAAACCGTACAGTTTAGCCATGAAAGACTTCCACTTCTTACTGGCGAAAAGACTCGTTTTACCGCTCATTTTTCTGCTTGTTTGTGTTGGTTAGGAATTACAGGATTAATTGGGATGGTTTGGATTTACTGGGAGATTATAAATCGTCATCCTTCGCACGACCGAGGAAGGTCATGGCATTGCGGAAGCCGATGTAGCATTTTGCTGTGTCCTGGTACTCGTAAGTACGGGAGCTGGTCTGCAGATAGAAGCCAACGTCTTTCCAGGAACCGCCGCGGATAACTTTGCGGCAAAGTACCTGCGTAGCCGGGGATTCGTCTGCCACCGTGGTTTCGTACTGGTAGTCAGGGTTAAGGTCATGCATGAAGTCGTAAGCCGACTCGTCGAATGCGCAGGAGGTCCATTCTGCGGCGTTACCGGCCATGCAGTAGAAGCCCCAGTCGTTCGGGTTGTACGAGAAGATTTTTACCGTGTGGAAACCACCGTCGTCAATGTAGGAGCCGCGCATCGGTTTGAAGTTACCGAGGAAGCAACCGCGTGCGTTACGGATGTAGGGACCGCCCCACGGGAACGGGCTCAGCTGGAGACCACCGCGGGAAGCATATTCCCATTCGGATTCGGTCGGCAGGCGGAAGTCCTGCACAGCAATGTCACCGTTCGATTCGAGGAACGTGTTGAGCAGCTGGGTACGCCAGATGCTGAAGGCACGCGCCTGTTTCCAGGTGATACCGATAACCGGGTAATCATCATAGCACGGATGCCAGAAGTACATGTTGGTCATCGGCTCGTTGAACGAGTAGGTGAAGTCGTGCACCCAGGAAAGCGTATCCGGGTAAACGTTGATGACATCCTTGATGATGAAGATCGAGCGATCGCCTTTCGCGGTGATACGGCGCGACTTCACATCGTAGTTGCCCGGTCCTGACACGTTTTTCGCCATTACACGGCCGGGTTCGGACGGGTTGGGCTCGGTGTTCGGAATGTAGCGGTTGGTTTTCTGGGCAGCCGTGCGCAGGTCGATGCGGTAGTACTCGTAAATGAGCTTACGTGCGTCGATCTCTTTGCGGTGCCAGAAACGTTCTTCCGCCGGGAGGAACATGTCGTTAAGAGCGGCTTTGTAATCCGGGTCGGTTGCGTCCCAGTGTACTTTTTCGCCCCAGTTGAGCGGCAGGTAAGGATCCTGCGGCATATCGTCTTCCACGTAACGGGGGCCGTTATCGCCGTAGCCGTGCCATTCTTCTTCCGGCGTGAGGTAATCATCCTCGAAGCCGTTGGTAGCAAGCAGTCGGCGTGCCAGCGAGTCCCGTACATAGTACACAAACTGGCGATACTCGTTGTTCGAGATCTCCGTCTGGTCCATGTAGAAGGCCTGCACCGATACGGTTTTGGCTTTGGTTGTGTGCGCGTATGGAATATCCTCGTCAGACGGTCCCATATTGTAGCTGCCCATCGGACAGTACAGCATGCCGTACGGATCGAACGGATACCATTGAGGACGGTTTTGTACGCCCATCAGCTGGCCATTTTCCTGTTCACAGGAACTGAGCAGCAGAACGGCGATTACGCCCACGAACAACAATCGTTTCATTTGTGCCTCCTTTAGTTTCCCTTAGTTGTTTACTCTGGTGTTTGTATGTAATAAACGCTGGCAATGTTTCCGGTATTGCCTCCTATTGCTGAAAAATCACCATACTGGTTGGTATAGTGATTTCAACGGCAACAGAATCGTTTTTACGCCTGGTAAAAGGTTAAAGTTACAATTCTGACCTTTTCGCCGGTTTAGTCGAAGATACGCGTATCTCCGTGACCCGTACGGCGAACGTGCTGCTCAATCGGAATACAATAGTTCAGGAAGATTTCGAAGCTTCCGTTATTGTAATTCTTGAGGTTAGAGGTCGTGTAGTCGTAAGCGAAGCCCACTTTGAAGCCGCCATCAGGATGCTCCTGCGGGGTAGCTTTCTGGTTGGGGATCTGGAACCCGATCATCGGGCAGATCGCATCCTGGAAGCGGTAAGAAACACCGGCCCAGAAACGCTGGTTGTACATTGCAATGAAGTTCAGGTCGAACGAGGTGATTGTCGCATCCGATTTCACGAGGAAAGACGGACGGAATTCCCACGAGCCGGCCGTCGTGATGTTGTAGCCACCGGTGATGAAGTAGTGACGCGCCATCTGGTAGACGAGGTTGTGCGAAAGCGGCTGACCGGACGGAACCTGATTGACAGAGGAGCTACCGTCGTTCACCTGCCCTGCCGGGAGGTGGGTCGATGAAATACCGAACCAGAGGTTCTGGCGCCAGTACCACAGACCGAAGCCCATGTCAAAGATCGTTTTCTTGATCTGCGGCGGAATCGACTGGTCATTCTGCCAGGCGGTCGTTGCGATCCACTGGTCAGAACCGGTGGGTCCGATGCGTTTGCTGAAAGCACCGAGCTCGAGGCCGATTCCCAGTACACCACCTGCGAGCGGCTGGTGGAACGAGTACGACAGGCGGTAACCCATGTTGCTCTCGAAGCCGAGCTTGTCGAACAGAATGTTGATACCGGCACCGCCGTGGATCTGCGGCAGGAATACATCGGCAGAAAATACACCGCTGGTGGGTGCCCCTTCAAAGCCGTTCCATTGATTTCGGTAAATCGCAGTAGCGCAGAGGGCCTGGCGCATACCAGCATATCCCGGGTTCATGAACAGCTTGTTGTACATGTACTGCGAGAACTGCGGATCCTGCTGAGAAAAAGCCTTGAGGCTGCCAAGCGCAATAGCAATGATCGTAAGGGTTTTCTTCATATCCTTCAGGTGTTTTGCCAATAAGTTTTGCCGTGTATGGTTAATACACAGGTCGCTAAGATAGGCATTGATTTTTATTATACAAATCTTTTTTAACCACATCGTGTTTAAAAGCCTGCCGTTTTTAATCCCCTGAAGGTTGCCTCGGATCTTGCGCAGCTATTGATTCACAGAAGATTATTAATCAAAAAGCCGGTCGTTAAAGCTCTCTCCATGCCCGCGTGAAACCGGAATGCAGTAGTTCACGAAGAGCTCGAAGGTTCCGCTCTGGTAGCTGCGCAGCCCGGAAGTGGTGTAATCGTAAGCGAATCCCATTTTCAGAATGCCGCTGCCGAGACCTTTGCCTCCGCCCTGCTCGTCGCGTACGTCGAAATGCGTACCTGCGCCTTTGCCGTTCATCTGGAAACCGATCATCGGGCAAACCGCATCCTGGTAGCGATAGGAAACACCGAACCAGAAACGCTGGTTGAAAACGGCTGTTGCATTCAGATCGAACGTGGTGATCGTCGCATCGGTTTTCACGAGGAAAGAGGGATGCAGTTCCCAGGTATTTCCCGGGAAGAAAACGGTTCCGCCGGTGATGAAATAATGGCGCGCCACCTGGTACAGGAGCGTGTGCATGATTGGCGGACTGCCGATAAAAGTTGTTCCGGCATTGACATTTTTCCCATTGAGATGCGTGGATGAAAGCCCGAGCCAGCTATTGCCGCGCTGGTACCAGAGACCGAAACCGAAATCCATCACGGTTTGTTTGAGCTGCGGAGGAATGTGCGGGTCCTGCGTCCAGTTCGTGGTGGATTGCCATTGCTCGCCACTGCCGGGGCCTACGCGTTTGCTGTACGCACCCACGCCAATACCGATGCCGAGCTGTCCGCCGAGCACTTCCTGCAGATGGAACGAATAATCGAATTCGTAACGCGCGTTATTCTCGAAGCCGAGCTTGTCGTACATCACGTTCAGCCCGATGCCGCCACCGAATTGCGGCGTCCAGAGATCGGCAGAAAAAACGCCGCTTCTCGGGGAACCGTCGAAGCCCGCCCATTGCTGGCGACCGATCCCGGTAAAACAAAACGAATGCTTCATGCCTGCATACCCGGGGTTCATGAAGAGCTTGTTGTGCATGTACTGCGTAAACTGCGGGTCCTGCTGGGCAAAAACGCTTATCCCGGAGAGCGCGAATGCGAAAAGTGTAAGGATCTTTTTCATGAGGTTTCGTGTTTCTGGTTTGCGGCCGCTACTCCTAACGGCTTCGGTTGTATAACACGCGCCCAGGAAAAAGATACATGCCCACTCATCAACACGAACTACCACACAGTCGATCCCCCCAACCCCGGATTTTCCCGTTTCGGCGAGTGGCTTCGGGTTCTCAACGAAAAGATGCAGCGGCTGCTTTTCTGCATTATAATTTAGCGTCCGTTCAGTCAATGACTGAATTCTACCAGCAAACAAAAAGTTGGTTAAGGTTTAGGGTTCTTCGCGGCGGTCACTGGGGCGTAACCGTCGCGTAAAGACGACAATCCCGGCTCAGCCGGGATTGTTGATTTTAGGGCCTGCCCATTCTCCGATCATCACTTTCTACCAATGAAAAAGAGCAGGATCGCTCCTGCTCTTTCCCGTTATTTCCTGACGAAGATTACTGCTTCACGACTTTCTCCGTGCGCACGCCGTCAGCCGTCATCACGCGAACGAAATAAACACCGTTTGCATAAGCGCTGAGGTCGATGGTCACAACAGAACCTGCGGGCTTCATTGCGAAAACCGTTTTGCCGGTGAGATCGACAATTGCAATTTCATTGGCGATCATTGCGCCGGTGGTGACCGTTACCTGCGTGCTCGCCGGGTTCGGGTACAGCGTTACTTCGCCGTTGATTGCAAGCTGTTCGATTCCTACCGAGCTGATCGTCGTGCAGGAAGACGTGTCGGTGCAGCCGTTTTCGGTAATGATTACCGCGAAGCTGCCATTGGAAGATGCCGTGAACGTCTGGCCGTTGGCGCCGGCGATGGGCGTGTTGCCGTTGCAATCGATCCACTGGTATTGCGCGTTGTTGGCGGCCGCGAGAATCGTTTCATTGAGGAAGCTGGTCGTGACGTTGACGTTGTTGACCGTTACGTTCACCGTATCCATAGCGGTGCAGCCGTTCACGTCCATGCCGGTAACGATGTAGCTGCCGGAAGTTGCCGGAACGAAAGCGACGCCGTCGGTCACGTTGTTATTCCAGGAATAAGCAGCTGCTCCGCTGCCGTTGAGCACGACAGACGAACCGCCGCAAACCGTAACGTCATTGCCGGCAGAAACAACAGGAACAGGATTAACGGCAACATTCACGGTATCCGTGTTCATGCAACCGTTCGCGTCCGTTCCGGTAACGATGTAGCTCATCGAAGCAGCAGGAACAAACGGCATGTTATCGATCACGCTGTTATCCCAGCTGTAAGAAACTGCGCCGCTGCCTGCGAGCATCAGCGAATCACCTGCGCAAACTGCAACGTCGCTTCCGGCGTTGACTGAGGGCAGGCTATTGACGGTTACCGTAACGGTGTCGGTCGCTGTGCAGCCGATGGAATCTGTTCCGGTAACGATGTAGCTGTTCGTTGCGACCGGCGTGAAAGGCGTGTTGTCCGTGACGCTGTTATCCCAGCTGTAGGAAACCGCTCCGCTGCCGGAAAGCGTTACCGCCGTACCGGCGCACACCGCAACATCCTGGCCTGCATTGACCGGGGGCGTTGAAACCGTTACGTTGATCGTGTCGTACATCGTCGGGCAACCGGTTACGTCGACCTGCACCGAATACTGCGTCGTAGCGTTCACCGTCGTGTTGATCGACGAGGTGGTTTCGGTCGTGTTCCAGAGGTAGGTGTATGTTGCTGCGATGGGCGTGCTGTAATGAATGACGCCGTTCCAGATACGCGGGGTGAAAATGCTGCCGGAGCCATTGGTGAACGGGTATTCGAGACCAACACCTTCGCGGAAAATAATGTTCGCGTCGCTGGCGTACGTTGCGCCTTCCGTAGTACCGTTCGAGTAATTCAGGCTGACGGAGGTATTGCTGGAAGTAACGTAGAAGGCGTACGTCTGTCCGGCAGGAATGGTCACGTTCACAGCTACCGGAATGGGCGTGGGCGAGCCCATGGGATTGGCCGTTACTGCAGCCGAACCGACAAGCGTCCATCCTGCAGAACTGGTCACGAAACCGGAATAGGATCCCGGGCGATAATAAATCTCGATGGTGGTAT
>CAMLEF010000229.1 GCA_946478675.1 uncultured Flavobacteriales bacterium
GGAACACGTTGCTGTTTTGCACCGAGATGAGGTGACCGTTGTTGGCGATCGCCACTTCGTTATCACACGGCGTGCTGTTGCCGAAACCGTTTCCCGCAAACGTAGCGCCGATCACCGGGGCAGCGACGGATTGCGCGGAAGGATTTTGCTGACGCTGCGTGGAAGCATTTGGATGGCGGTACAACGCTGAGAGGCTGTCCTTGATGGCCGCACTGGCTTCATCGTTTTGCTGATCGGCTTCGGTGACGGTGAGCGTCGGGTTCCAGTCGGAGCGTTCGTCCGCAGCGGGAGAAACGCCGGCGCAGGGAATGCGGTAGGAATACGTTTGCGCAGAGGCAGCGACTCCGAGCAAAAGAAAGGCAGCAAGCAGTTTTTTCATTGGAAGAAGTGTGGTAAACGAAGATACGAAAGCGCGCGGGTGAATCCTACGGAAGTATTTCTCCGTGTCTGCGCGGTAGATTACTCAGGAAAGAAATTCTTCCACCGGCAATTCACGCATGCAACGGAAATGCCCTTGCGGACATTTGGCGTAACCGATCTTCGAGCAGGGACGGCAATACAGATTTTTCACCTCGACGATTTTCGAGCCTTCGCCGGGCAGGTAAGGATACATGCCGAATTGCGGAACGGTATTGCCCCACGCGGAAATGATTTTCTTTTTAAACGCCGCAGCAATATGCATCAGTCCCGTATCGTGCGCGATGACGAGCTGCGCCTGCTTGACGATCGACGCCGACTGGTTGAGATTGAATTTGCCGCAAGTGTCGTGAACAAGCGCGCTGCATTCTTCCGCAATTTTCGCTGCGCGCGTCACGTCTTCTTTTCCGCCGAGAAGAACAACAGGACGGTTCAGGCGCCGGATGATCGCAACGATCTTTTCAACGGGCAGTTGTTTCGTCGCGAATTTGGCGCCGACAGTAAACGCGACGTACCCGTTACGATGCGTTTCCGGAAACTGCGCAACATCCACTTCGTCCGCAGCAGGAATAAAATAGTCGAGGCCTTTCTGATCGTTCGAAACATTCAACGGCTTCACTGCATCGAAATAACGATCCACGATGTGACAGTCGGGCAGCAGGTTGATGTGCGCGTTCACCAGCAGCCATTTTTCGATGTTCAGTTTCGGGAAAGACGCGGCCGGTTTTTTCAGCAGGCGCTTCGCCTGCAGGCTGCGCAGGTTGTGATGGAGATCGACGACAAAATCATAATTCTCCTGCAGCAAAACTTCACGCGCTTCGGCCACTTTCTTTTTGATCGTGATAACCTTGCTCACGTGCGGGTTGTTGCGCACGATGGAAGCGAAACTTTCTTTCGTGAGGTAATGCACTTCGGCGCCCAGCTGTTCGTGCAGGCAACGCACCACCGGCGACGTGAGAACGATATCGCCGATAGAGCTGAAACGAACAACGAGAATTTTCTTTGCCATCGAAGCGATCAAAGGTAACAGGACTCTCCTAAAAAGAACAATCCCGCTCCAATGGAACGGGATTGCCTTTGCGGAAGAAAAAAACAAATTAGTTTTTCTCGAGGGTCCAGCTGAATTCAGAGGAGGTAGAGCTGGAACCGTTGACGGTCGTGCCCGTTCCTTTGAAGATCATCTCTTTGCTCTTCAGTTCGTAAACGTCCATTACAGAGTGCGGAGCGTCGCTGCCCGTGTAGGTAACGGTCGAGCTGCCATCGTTGTAAGAAAGAACGGTCAGAACGATCTGCGATTTGTTTTTCATATCGCCAACACCGCCGGTCCAGTTCCAGGTACCCGTCCAGGTTTCCGTTACTGCCGGAGAACCGTTGTTGTCAACGTGCTTGTAGGTGAAAGCACCGTCTTTCTCGAATTCGTAGGTTTCCGTGAATTTGTTATCGGAGGTGATAGAGCCAACGGTCGTTGTTTTCTTCGTGCCGTCGTACGTCCAGGTAGAGGTGATGCTACCGTTCACGTCTTTGCCTTCGCCGGATTTAACCGTCCACTCGCCGTGAATACGGCCTTTGCGGGTTTTCAGGGAAAGGAAGGGATCACCTTCACCTTTTTTGCAACCGGAGAATGCAAGCGAAGCGATCGTCAGGGCTGCGAGGGCAACTTTGATAGTGGTTTTCATGTGTTGTAAAGGGTTTTGTTGGTTTGGTTTTGAGGTCGCAAAGGTAATCAAGCAGGTTACTCCTGCAAAAAGCCTGTGTAGCGACTGAAATCAGATAAAAGACGTGAATTTTGAAAAGGGTTGCTTTTGTTAAAAATAAATTTAAATCGTTGTTTAATAGTGCTTTGATGTAAAATATGAATAGTACTGGAAACGTAAGAAAGAAAGCGATTGTGCCGGGACTTGGATCTTCTGCAAGGCGGATTTGCCTGCTTTTGACGGTAAGTTAAGATGCATTTTACCCCAATAGGGGTAGCACCGCCTCCCGCCATTTGGGGAAGCGGGCGCGCGCGACGGCAATTCGTAGCTACTTTTGTGGCCATGTTATTGACCGATACGCACGCCCATCTCTATTCCTCCAAATTCGACAGCGACCGTGAAGTGATGATCCGCCGCGCGATCGACAGCGGGGTGGCGCGCCTGTTTTTGCCTGCCATCGACACGGAAAGCCACGATCAGCTCGAGCAGCTGGCCGACGCCTGGCCGGAACATTGTTTCCCGATGATGGGACTGCATCCCACGTCTGTCGCGCCGGAATCCGCAGAAAAAGAATTCGCGGAGATCGTAGTGCGGCATGCGAAACGGAAATTCGTCGCGGTGGGAGAGATCGGCATCGATTTGTATTGGGATAAAACGCATCTCGCGCTGCAGCAGGAAATTTTTGCGAAGCAGGTTGATCTCGCGAAACAGCTGCAGCTCCCCGTAGCGATCCATTCGCGCAGCGCGTTCAACGAATGCTACGGGATCGTGAAGGAAAAACAGGACGGAACGCTGAAAGGTGTTTTCCATTGTTTCTCCGACGGTATCGCCGAAGCGGAAAAAGTCGTTGCGCTCGGCGGTTTCTGGATGGGCATCGGCGGCGTGCTCACCTTTAAAAATTCCGGCCTCGATAAAGTCGTCGAGCATTTTCCGCTGGAGCATTTTGTGCTCGAAACCGACGCGCCTTACCTTGCACCGGTGCCTCATCGCGGGCAACGCAACGAAAGCGCCTACACCCTGCACGTCGCACAACGCATGGCGGAGATCAAAAAAATATCCGTCGAAGAAGTAGCAGCGATCACAACCGATAACTCCCGCCGTCTCTTCGGTGTTTAATTATGGCAAAAAAAGCAAGCATACTGCTCATTTATACCGGCGGCACCATCGGCATGATCACCGATCCGGCAACCGGCCAGCTCAAGCCTTTTAATTTCGAACGGTTGCTCGACGACGTTCCCGAGTTGCGCAAATTCGACATCCGCATCGACACGCATTCTTTTGAGAAGCCGATCGATTCGTCGAACATGCATCCTTCCATCTGGGGACGCCTCGCGCAGATCATCAAAAAGAATTACGAAAAGCACGATGGCTTCGTGATCCTGCACGGCTCCGATACGATGGCGTTCACCGCTTCGGCGCTCAGCTTCATGCTCGGCAATCTCGGCAAGCCCGTTATCCTCACCGGCTCACAACTGCCCATCGGCACGATCCGCACCGACGGGAAAGAAAATCTCATCACCGCCATCGAAATTGCCGCCGCCAAACGCAAAGGACTGCCTGTCGTTCCGGAAGTCTGCATCTATTTCGAATTCCGTCTCTACCGCGGCAACCGCACGAATAAATTCAACGCCGAACATTTCCGCGCGTTCCATTCACCGAATTACCCGCTGCTTGCAGAAGCCGGCGTTCACCTGAATTACAACACCGCCGCCATTCGTCCGCGGCCTTCGAAAAAATTACAGATCTATACGGCGCTCGATACGAATGTAGCGGTGCTGAAATTGTTCCCCGGAATTACCCCGCAGGCGGTCAAAGCGGTGTTGTCGATCAAAGGGCTTCGTGCCGTCGTATTGGAAACGTTCGGATCGGGCAATGCGCCGACGGAGAAATGGTTTATTGAATTGCTGCAGCAGGCCATTGCGAAAAATATTGTGGTGCTCAACATCACGCAATGCGCTGCGGGAAGAGTAGAGCAGGGCCGTTACGAAACCAGCGCGCTGCTGCAGCGCATCGGCGTTACCGGCGGCGGCGACATGACGACGGAAGCGGCGCTCACCAAGCTGATGTTCCTGTGCGCGCAGGAAAAAAATCCGAAGAGGCTGGCAAAATTGTTGCAAAAGAATCTGCGTGGAGAGCTGAGCGAATAATCCGTTTACCGGAAAAGCACAGCGAAGTTCACCCGTTCACGTGAGGACGTCATTGTTTTTACAATGTCTCCAACGTAAATGGTGTAATTTATATTTTTCATCGGGCGTACGTTTATTAGTTGTTCGTATTTACAACAATAAATCGTTGGATAACAGAATTTTTGTGGCGCATGGCATACCGTCCGGAACCTACCCAGGAATTTCTCGTAGCTGTTGGAGATAACATTCGCTACTATCGTAAGAAAAAAGGCTTTACGCTCGAAGCTTTGGGAGAAGACATCGGCCTCGACAAGTCGAACATGCATCATATCGAAGCCGGCAAGAACATCACCTTGCTGACTTTGCTGAAGATCGCATTGTTCCTGGATGTCGAACCGTCGAAATTGTTGAACACGAAAGTGTATCTCACGATGGAGGATGCTGAAGATTACATCATCCGAAAAAAAAGCAAGAGGGTTAAAAAAAGCACGCGGAAGAAACGCTGATCGTTCTTCCCCGGCTGCCGTCTTCGAGAGTAGCAACCCCCACAGACTCCTGCAGTGAATGAACGCGCTGCATACCCCTTTTTTTGTTTCTGCCGTACAGAAAACACAACGCCCGGACATTTGTAAATGTCCGGGCGTTGCTTTTTTTTACGGTTTCGGCGGCTCAGGATTATCGATGCGCGTCGGATCCGTTTTCGGTGGTTCTGCGATGCGCGTCGGATCGTTTTTCTCCGGGTCGCCGGTGCCGGGCTGCGGCTTTGTCGGATCGGGATTCTCGTCCGGCTTGGCTGGAATATTTTTTTCCGGCTTTACAGGCGGATCGGTTTTTTCCGGTTGCTGATTCTTATTCTGGTTCTGTTGGTTCGGATCCTGGTTCTTGCCCGGATCGTTTTGATTTGGATTCTCGTTCATAACGTTTTTCATTTTGGTTTTTCGCCCGAAGCTTTGGCTGCGCGGTGACCGTCACTGCCCACGCATTCGCCTTCTTTCAAAACAGCACGGGCGCCGTCGGCACGGATTAATGTTCCGTTCGGCGTAATGCGCGTGCTGTCGGAGAGTGCGACTTCCATGGTCATGATTTCACCGTCGTGCGTAACGACACGGACGCCGTCGCGCACTTCGACACAGTATGTTCCTGCTTTTGCTTTGGAAACTTCCGCCTGCGCTTTCACGAAGAAAGGCAGCAGCAAAAACAGCAACAGGACGTGGAGCGTTTTCATTGGATTAAAATTTATTCGACGCGGATATTCTTCGCGCCTTCGCGTTGCACTTCTTTTTTCGGAATGGTGAGACTCAAAATCCCATCCGTGTATTTGGCGTTCACCGCTTCGCTGTCGGCATTTTCCGGCAACGTCAGCGAGCGCGAGAAGCTCGTGTAGCTGTATTCGCGACGTGAGAAATTTTCGCGGCTGTCGTTGCTTTCTTCTTCTTTCTCGCACGAGATCGTCAGCTGATGGCCTTCGAGATCGATGCGGAAATCTTCCTTCTTCAGTCCCGGCGCAGCCATGTCGACGATGTACTTGTCCTTCTCTTCGCGGATGTTGATCGAAGGCGTCGTCTCCACCGGCCCATCCCACAGATCGACAAAATTGTTGCGCAGGAAACGATCGACGGAGCGTCCCCACGGTACGGAAGAACGGTGCGTGTTCCAGGATTTTTTATCAAACGGATTCATGGCGTGAAACATTTAGATGGATACTTTTTACCAATGAAAAATTATGCCATGCCGCCGGAGGAAAGTCGCATTCTGCTTCTTCGAATGAAATTGCACCACACGCAGCGCTATTGGAGATCACGGGAATTTTTCCGTCCGGCTACAGTGTGTATCGCCTTGCCCGTTGCGGGAAACAATTTCCCGGATTTTGCTGCAGCAGCCGGAAATTCCGCTTTCATCCGAAAGGCATAGTTTTTTCGTTCGGTAAATGAAGTACTGAACAGCATGGAATTTACCGGCAAAGAATTTACTGAGCAGCTGCATCCGTTGTCGGCCTCAAAGGACCTCGATCCGCTGATCGAACGTGTGGGCAACGCAAGAATCGTTTTGCTGGGAGAAGCGTCGCACGGCACACACGAATATTATACGTGGCGCGCGGCCATCACCAAGCGCCTCGTTCGCGAAAAAGGATTCAACGTCATTGCCGTCGAAGGCGACTGGCCGGATTGCTACCGCATCAACCGTTACATTAAAGGATACGAGGACACTCACAAAAGCCCGCAGGACGTGCTGCGCACGTTCAACCGCTGGCCGACATGGATGTGGGCGAACTGGGAAATGGTGGCGCTCACCAGCTGGCTGAAAATTTTCAACGAGATCGCAACGCCGGGAAAAAAAGTCGGCTTTTACGGGCTGGACGTCTACAGCCTCTGGGAATCAATGGAAGCACTGCTCGTGTATTTGCGCACGACGGACCCGCCCGTGGCGAAAATGGCGGAAGAAGCGTTGCGCTGCTTTTCCGCTTACGGCAAAAACGAAAAGCGCTACGCGATGAATGCGATGAGCAATAGCTGCAAGAAGGAAGTGGTGCGCCTGCTGAAAGCGATCCGCAGCAAAGCGATGTATTACAACCACGATCCCGAAGCGATGCTCAACACCACGCAGAACGCATTCGTCATTTCCGAAGCTGAAAATTATTACCGCTCGATGGTGGAGTTCGACGACGAAACCTGGAACATCCGCGATACGCACATGATGGCCACGCTGAAACGCCTGATCGATTTTCACGGACCGAAATCGAAGGTGATCGTGTGGGAGCACAATACGCACATCGGCGACGCGCGTTACACGGACATGCGCAACATCGGCATGGTGAACACCGGCCAACTCGCGCGCGCGGAGTTCGGCGAAGAATCGTGCGTGCTCGTGGGCTTCGGTTCTTATTCAGGATCGGTGATCGCGGGAGGAGCGTGGGGCGCGCCGATGGAAGAGATGGAAGTGCCGCCCGCGCGCCCCGGCAGCATCGAAGAGCAGCTGCACAACGAATCCCCGAAAAACCGGCTGCTGCTCTTCAACGACGAGTTCACGGCCGCGCGCTACAGCAAGATCATCCCGCACCGCGCGATCGGCGTCGTTTATGATCCGAAGCACGAGCATCACAACTACGTGCCTTCGTTCATGGCCCGCCGCTACGATGCGTTCATCTATCTCGACCGGACGACCGCCGTTCACCCGCTGCACGTCGCGCCGGATCTTGGCCAGGTTCCGGAAACGTATCCGTTCGAATTTTAACCGGGAAATCGCCCGGGAAGCTTTCCAAAAGAAAGATTTGGCGAAAAAGTTCCTGTTCGTATCTTTGCGTCCCTTCTAAGGAGACGTGTCCGAGTGGTTGAAGGAGCACGCCTGGAAAGTGTGTATACGGGAAA
>CAMLEF010000230.1 GCA_946478675.1 uncultured Flavobacteriales bacterium
AACCGCGGCGATTTCGGAAGCATCGTTTCCATCCTCGAAGAACTGATCGCTGAACGCCCCGCGTGGATCTGGAAGCAGGTTTTGCCGTTGCTGAAAGAAGCATCGGTGCGCAAACGCATCGTAACTCATCTTAATGATGAGCAACTGGCGAAGCTCGTTTCGCTGATGGAAAGCAGCTTCGCTTCCCGCACGAAACGGTTGCTGCAACTGCTGCACGAAGAACAAATGATCGCCGGGAGACTTTCGGAGCATGCTGAAGTTGCGACTGTCGCAGAGAAGAAGCGACGCCGCAAAGCTTCCGCATTCCGTTTCGAAAGAATACGCAGGGAAGTGTTCCGCGCACAACTCTGGGAAGCCGTGCTGGCAAAAATTTCCGGAGAAGATGTTCCGGTGCAATCGTTGTTGCGCGACGTTTCTTTCGTTGCCGGAAAAGAAGAATTCCCGTCTGCGAAATCTGCATTGGAGGAATTTACCCCGGTTGCCGGCGTAACGCCTTTGCTGCGCGAAACGACGACTGCCGCCTTCCGGAAACTGAAGCAATCGGATCTCGTTCTGCGAAGAAAAAAGAAAAAGCAGCAGCCTTCTTCGGAACAGGAGAATAGCCCGCAGAATAATGCGCAGGATGTTTTTGCTTCTGAAAAAGCAATGCCATCCCTCGAAGATTCGACACTTGCCGCTGAGGAAGAAAGCACGGATATAAACGAAGAAACAATTGCTTCATCCCGCAGGAAGAAACGTGTTGAACAGGATTCTCCAGCGAATGAACGTGAAGAAAATTCTGAAAATGCATCTGATGCCGCTAACGGTAAAAAGCGTGTTGTGAAATCCGCACGAAAGAAGAGACGGAAAAAGCCACTTGCCGGTGAGGGAAATTTCGCGGGTGAAGCAGAAGAATCATTTTCGGATGAGCTGCTGATGCAGGGGGATGAGGCAGAAGAACAAGAAAAAGGAGCAGACGCAAAAACAAAAGAGGAAACAGAAGCGTCTGCACTGTCGCGAAAAACCGGCGAGCAACTTTCCCGCGAAGAAATTTTATCACGCAAAAGCAAGGAGCAGAAGAAAGCCGAAGAACAGCATACGGATGAAGCGGAAGACGAAGAGATTTACGAGCCCGCGCCGGAAGATCTTTCCGATTTCGTCGTCGACAATGCCGGGCTGGTGCTCCTCTGGCCGTACCTCGGGCATTTCTTCGGCGCGCTCGGTTTGGTGAAAGACCGGCAATTTGTGGATGAAGCGGCGGCCCATCGCGCGGTACACCTGTTGCAATACATGGCGGAAGGCGGCGCGCTCGAATACGAAGAGCACGACCTCGTTCTCAATAAAATTCTTTGCGGGCTGGAAGTAACGGAGCCCATCGACATGCAATTTGCGATCACCGATGAAGAGAAAGAAGAAGTGCAGGGGCTGCTCGAAGCCGTCATTCAAAACTGGAAAGGCATCGGCCGCACGTCGGTAAACGGGTTGCAGGTGACGTTCCTCCAGAAAGAAGGCAGCCTGAAGCGACAGGGGGAAGGCTGGCACCTCGGCATCGAACGCAAAACCGTGGACGTGCTGCTCGACCGTTTGCCGTGGACCATCTCCATCATCCGCCTGCCGTGGGTGGAGGAGACGATCTTCGTGGAATGGTAGGTGAGGGAGGGATTCGAACCCTCGGCATATAAAAAATAAAATCCTCCGGTAATGCCGGAGGATTTTCTCAGTGGTCCCGTAGGGAGTCGAACCCCAAACCTTCTGATCCGTAGTCAGATGCTCTATCCAGTTGAGCTACGGAACCGTTAATTGAGGCTGCAAAGATAATGATTTCCGGAAATTCCAAACAACCCGGACAAATTCCTGTGAAATTTTGTTGGAAGCCCTTCAATGTTCAAAAGAGCCTTCTCCTGCGCTCCGGCCGTATCTTTGCAGTCGTCCGCTTATGTTTTCCTTTCTCCGCGAATACGCCCGAATCCCCCGACCGATCCTGCTGGTCATTCTCGCGGAATTTTTCATCCAGCTCGTCAACGCTACCTTCATGAACCTGCAGCCGCTGTACATGAAAGCGGAAGGTTTTGCCGACGGCGAGATCGCTGATTTTATTTCCTGGCGGTTTGCGGGCGTGCTGGCGCTGGCGTTGCCGCTCGGGCTGCTCATCCGCGGGAGAAAAGTGAAACGGCTATTCGTGCTTTCTTCGATCGGCGTGCCGCTGTTCGGTTTGCTGATCATCATTGCGGTGCATCTCCGTCAAACGACGTTCCTCGTCATCGCGCAATGCCTCTGGGGCGCTTCGTTCACCTTCATGCAGATTCCCGTGCTGCCGTTTATTTTGCGCAATGCGGATAGGGAATCGCAAACACCGGCCATTTCGCTGAGCTATTCCACCTGGAGCTTCGCGGGCATTGTGAGCGCCGTGCTGGTGTGGGCGCTGAATTCCATCGATCCGCATAATTTCAGCGAAAGAAACCTGCTGGCGGGCATCACCGTGCTCAGCTTCCTCGGCGTGATTGGCGTGCTGAACATTCGCATCGAGGAAAAAGTTCAGACGTACGAAGCCTCGCGCATCGATCTCCGCGGCCACGACTGGAATTTAATCCTCCACGCGCTGCTGCCGGCGTTCATCATCGCAGTAGGAGCGGGGCTCACCATTCCGTTCATCAACCTGTTTTTCTCCAACGTTCACGGACTGCACACCAACACGATCTCGCTCTGGAATTTTGTCGCCGCGTTGTTGGTCGCGATCGCTGCATTGCTGGTGCCGCGCATCAAAGAAATCTTCGGCTACAAAATGGCGATCCCGATGACGCAATCATTCGCCATTCTTTCGCTCGTGCTGCTGGCGACTACGGAATTCTACCGCGGAAATTCTGCAGCTGTAGTGATAGCCGTCGGCTGTTACCTGCTGCGGCAACCGCTGATGAACATGGCCGGCCCGATGACTTCCGAGATCGCGATGAACTACGTCGGCAAGAAAAACCAGGAGATCACCAGCGCGCTCATCTCGGCGATCTGGTCGGGCAGCTGGTTCATCGGAACGCGTTTCATCTTCGGCACGCTGCGCAAAACAGGTTGGCCGTACGTCGATATTTTTCTCATCACCGCAGCGCTTTACGCATTCGGCGTTTTCCTTTACGTGCTGCTCATCCGCGCGTACATTCGAAGGGAAAATGCGGGGCTGATCGGGAAATAAAATTTATTGTTTGAAGACTTGAACTGCTTGCCATCCTCAGCGATTTGCCGTTAAGAAATCAGAAGGAA
Organism: uncultured Flavobacteriales bacterium; assembly: GCA_946478675.1. The sequence goes on from CAMLEF010000230.1 coordinate 3,232, forward strand.
AAATTGCGGGGCCTTTTGTGCGGGAAGAAACCATGGAGCCAAGGGAGGAGGTGCGGAGGCGCGGCTTGGTTTTTTCCTTCGGGATTTTTTCTTCTGATTTTAGGCAAATCGCGTCAGATGGCGATTCTCAGCCCGACAGTGTCATACTGGCGGGTTTTGGTTCTTTTCTTCTAAAGAAAAGAACGTTCGGAGAAAGACTGACCCGTCATGCAAATTCCTCCTTCAAATCGAAGAACCTCCACCTCCCAAAAAATCCAAATTCCCACTCACGCCAAACACAATTCCGCGTAACTTTCGCCATTCCTTAATCGACCCTATGCGTCTGATCCACATTTTTCTTTTGCTGTCAGCTGTCGCTCTGCTGGCAGGTCTCTACAAAACATTCGAAAAAGCCGGTGAAAAAGGCTGGAAAGCGCTGATCCCCGGTTACAACTTTCTCATCTGGCTGCGTATCATCCAGCGACCGTGGTGGTGGATCTTCCTCGTGCTGATCCCGACTGTCGGTTTCTACATGCTCGCCGTCATGATTGTATTGCTGTCGAACGGTTTCGGCAAACGGAAATTTTCACAGCACGTGCTGGCGGTGCTCGGCTATTTCATCTGGGTGCCGTACCTCGGATTTTCGAAAGACGTGAAATGGGAAGGCATGCCGGTCGAGGATAAAAAAGCGAAAAAACCGTGGGCAAAAGAATGGGGCGAAGCGGCCGTGTTCGCTGTGATCGCTGCCACGCTCATCCGCACGTTCTTCTTCGAAGCATTCGTCATTCCGTCTTCTTCGATGGAAGGAACGTTGCTCGTGGGCGATTATCTTTTCGTCAGCAAGATGAGTTACGGCGCAAAAGTTCCGTCCATTCCGCTGACGGTTCCGTTTACGCACAACACGTTGCCGTTTACTGAGACAACGCCTTCCTATCTTGATTGGGTAGAATTGCCGTACATGCGTTTGCCCGCGCTGAGCGATGTAAAACGCAATGATATTGTCGTGTTTAATTTTCCGGAAGGGGATACGGTATGGAAAAGCAATCGCAATTCCAGCTATTACCAGGAAATGCGTGATTTCGCTATTGCACGGACAGGAGGAAATACGGATGCGATCAGAAAGCAGTGGATTGAAAACGACGAGATCGTTGTTCATCCCGTCGATAAGGAAGACAACTATGTGAAACGCTGTGTCGGTACTCCGGGTGATATGATCGAGGTGCGAAATAAAGTGCTTTACGTAAATGGTCAACCAGCCATGCGTCCGCAGAATATTCAATACAGCTACGACGTTGTCGGCAATATTAATTCTGAAACACTAGCGCAATCCGGAATTGAATCACAACCCGGACCTGCAGGTTATGATTTGCGCGTGTGGGTTACGGATAAAGAATTGGAATTACTGCGCCCTTCCGTATCTAAACTGCACGAGAATATCGATGTTTTTGATTCTGTTGTTGCCATGGGCGCGTCTTTCATTAATGGCAATACGGATCCTTATGTGACGAATGCTTATTTCGAAGCCTACAACGTTTTTCCGCATCGCCCGGACGTTTACAAATGGACGCGAGATAATTTTGGGCCGCTGCGCATTCCGAAAAAAGGGATGACCGTACATCTTACTCCGGATAGCATTTCCTTCTGGGATCGCGCTATCAAAGTTTATGAAGGCAATTCGCTCGAGTATAAGAACGGTCAATTTATTTTGAACGGTCAGCCTGCAACGACTTACACCTTCAAGCAGGATTATTACTGGATGATGGGCGATAACCGTCACAACTCACTCGACTCCCGTTATTGGGGATATGTGCCCGCGGATCACATTGTCGGTAAACCTGTTTTTGTTTGGTTCTCGAAAGGTGATAAAACAGGTTATCGTCCCGAGCGCATGATGGCATTCGTTTCTCCCGAAGGACTTTCGCGTTCCTATCTCTGGTGGGTCGTGATCGGCATTGCAGGCATCGTCGGCTACAACTACTGGAAAGGCCGCAAGAATGACGCCGCTACCCGCAAACCGGCTCCTCCCGGCACCCGCAAGAAATAACTTTTATTACCGAATTACGTTCAATTAGCAACGTCAGGCTGAGTAGCGAAGCATATCGAAGCCTGGCGTTGCTAATTCCGGAATATGGAAGAAAACGTTACTCAGTCGCCCGAAGAGTTCCGCGAAGAAGCGGAAGAGCTTACTGCGCCGTTGAACGACGATCCTTCCGCCGATTACGAAGTTGCGCCCGCTGAAGTCACGCCGTCCGACGTTCCTGCAAAAAAGAAGAAACGCAAATCCGCCATCCGCGATTGGGCCGAAGCGCTGTTCTTCGCTTTCATCGGCGTCATCATTCTCAAAACATTTCTCTTCGAGCCGTTCGCGATTCCTTCCGATTCGATGGACAACACGCTCGTCGCCGGCGATTACATCGTGGTGAACAAGCTCGCATACGGCGCGCGACTGCCGATGACGCCGCTGAGTGTGCCGTTCTCGCACCAGGATATCTCGGGATGGAAATCGTACAGCACCTGGCTTTCGATTCCGTACATGCGCATTCCCGGCTACAGCGAGCCGCATCACAACGACGTGATCGTGTTCAACTTTCCCGCGGAAGATCTTTTCCCGATGAACGGCAAGCCCAACGTTTATCCCGTCGATCATCGCACGCATTTCATCAAGCGCCTCATCGGTCTTCCCGGCGACACGCTGCAGATCATCGATCGTGAAGTGTTCATCAACGGGAAAGCGCTTCCCTTCCCGGAGAAAGTGTTGTTCAATTTCATCGTGAAAGTCGATTCCACCAAACGCGACAGCGTGCATCTCAACGGACTCGGCATGGTACGCGAAAGCCAGCAGGGAAAATATTTGCTGTACACCGTTACGTTGTTGCCTTCACAGGCCGACAGCCTTCGCCTCATCCCGCAAATCGTTTCCGTGGATCCGGAATTGTCGCGCGCCGGTTTGTATGACGAGCAGCTTTTTCCGCACAGTGAAAAATTCGCCTGGAACCTCGACAACTACGGCAAGATCGTCATCCCGAAAAAAGGAACGACCGTTCATCTCACGCCCGACAGTCTTTGTTTGTACCAGCGCATCATCGTCAATTACGAACACAACAAAATCGATCTGAAAGGCGATTCACTTTTCATCAACGGAAAATACACGACGGAGTACACGTTCCGGATGAATTATTATTTCGTGATGGGCGACAACCGTCACTTCTCCATGGACTCGCGCTATTGGGGATTCGTGCCGGAAGATCACATTGTCGGCAAAGCCACGATGATCCTTTTTTCCTACGACAAGCAGAAAGGAAAGATGCGGTGGGACCGAAGCTTCGAAAGCATTCACTGACGGAGCATCTGGCAGATAAGACAAAGGGTCGACCACTGGTCGACCCTTTCTTCGTAATTCCCGGAAGGAATCACGTCAGCTTTGCATCCGTTTCCACCGGCTTGCGGAAGACGATCTCCTTGTCGAACACGTCGAGCACGATCTCTTCGTCTTTCTTCACTTTTCCGGCGAGGATCTGCTTCGATAATTCGTTCAGCACTTTTTTCTGCATGAGACGTTTTACCGGGCGCGCGCCGAACTGCGGATCGTAACCGATCTCAGCCAGCCATTGGATCGCTTCTTCGGAAGCTTTCAGCGTGATGCCGTTTTCCTGCAGCATGTTTTCCACCTGCTTGAACTGCAGTCGTACGATCTGCTCCACGTCTTCGCGCGACAGCGGCGTGAACATGATGATCTCGTCGATGCGGTTCAGGAATTCCGGTCGGATCGTTTTCTTCAGCAGGTCGAACACTTCGCGTTTTGTTTTCGCGATCACTTCGTCCTTGTTGCCTTCGTTCATCTCTTCGAAATTTTCCTGGATGAGATGCGAGCCCATGTTTGACGTCATGATGATGATCGTGTTCTTGAAATTCACCACGCGTCCTTTGTTGTCGGTGAGGCGACCGTCGTCCAGCACCTGCAGCAGGATGTTGAACACGTCCGGGTGCGCTTTTTCGATTTCGTCGAGAAGAATGACGCTGTACGGTTTGCGGCGCACGGCTTCGGTGAGCTGGCCGCCTTCATCGTAACCGACGTATCCCGGAGGCGCGCCCACGAGACGCGAAACGCTGTGACGTTCCTGGTACTCGCTCATATCGATGCGCGTCATGGAATTCTCATTGTTGAAGAGGAATTCCGCCAGCGCTTTCGCCAGCTCCGTTTTACCGACACCGGTCGTGCCGAGGAAGATGAACGAACCGATCGGCTTGCGCGTGTCCTGCAATCCGGCACGTGCGCGGCGGATCGCATCGGAAATTGCTTCGATCGCTTCTTCCTGTCCGACGACGCGCTGGTGCAATTCATCTTCGAGATGCAGCAGCTTTTCACGTTCGCTCTGC
>CAMLEF010000231.1 GCA_946478675.1 uncultured Flavobacteriales bacterium
TTCGACACGCTCGTCGGTGAACGCGGCGTCACGCTTTCCGGCGGACAGCAGCAGCGTATTTCCATTGCGCGCGCCATTCTCAAGCAGCCGCAGATCCTCATCTTCGACGATTGCCTTTCAGCCGTTGATACCGAAACGGAAGATGAAATTCTCGGCAACCTGCGCCGCATCATGCAGGGCAAAACGACGGTCATCATCAGTCACCGCGTTTCTTCCGTGCGCCACGCCGACAAAGTGATCGTACTCGATGACGGCAAGGTGGTGGAAGAAGGAAACCATCTCGCGCTGCTGGAGAAAAAAGGCGTGTACTGGGAGCTTTACAAAAAGCAGATCGAAGATTTACAGAAATAGAAATGAACCACGGAGACACGGAGGCACGGAGAAAATAATAACTCCGTGTCTCCGTGTCTCCGTGGTTTATTCATGCAACAGCATCTTTGTAGCAGAATAATTTTCTCCTGTTACCCGCACGAAGTACAATCCCGCCGGCCAGTTTTCAGATGAGAATTCCGTTTTCCCGGAAACATTCTCCCGCGTTTCAACGAGATTTCCCATGCTGTCGAAAATGCTGACCGTGCATTGTTTATCGGGTAACGAAAGCGTGAATGCACTTCCGGCCGGGTTGGGATAAACGGCGAAATCAGCAAGCGTCTCCTCCTCTGCTCCCGTCGGGCCCTGGCAGAAAACAACCGGCGTCATCACGGCGTTCAATTGCGCGGCGGAAGAATTCGCGAAATAAAAAACAGGTGCAGCATTTCCACCGCTCGTTGTCGCGATGACGAGCATCGTTACCGGGATCGTCACGACGGAATCGCGGCAACCGCTGTGACCGGCGGCATCGGTTTTCAGGTACCAACTGCTGCGCGCATTGCCGGTATTGTACGTGCTGCCGGTGATGAAGAATCCCGCGTCGGGCGTTTCTTTTACGCTGTATAATTTATCATCGACGTTCGGTGCGCCGAGCTCCAGGCTCCAGATCACATTGCCCGACGTATCCGCTTTCAGCAGGTAGCTGTCGTTGTACAGCCCGAGCGCCTGGCTGATGAAATATCCGCCGACTACGAGTTGATGATCCTGCGTGAGCACGATGGAAAGTCCGCCGTTGTATTCCTGCAGGTTTTTCTGCCAGATGAAATTGCCGGCCGTGTCCAGCTTCCCGATGAAAAGATTGTCGGTAGTAGCGCTGTACAACCCTTGTCCCGTCACGTAAAAACCAACGCCGGGATCTTCCGTGAAATCGTAAATGCGATCGAAGCGGTTGCTGTGACCGAACACTTTTGCCCAAACGATATTTCCCGCGCTGTCGAGCTTCACTGCGTAGCTTTCCGTTCCAACCGGCGAACCGTAGCTCCCGGTATAACCGCAGCAGAGATAACCTCCGCCGGAAACGGGTTTCGCCGCGTAAAATTCTTCGCCGTTGCCGCCGCCGATGTACCGCGACCATTGCAGCACGCCGTTCGAATCCGTCTTGACAACGTACGCGATCGGCCGGAATCCTGCACCGTTCACCGTGTCGGCATAACCGGAAAGCAGCAGGCCGCCGTCGGGCGTCACCGCAAGCGATCGCAGCTCATCCGGCTCGGAGGTTTTGCCGTAGGTTTTCGACCACAGCACATTTCCGTTCGGATCGACTTTTGTGAGATAGAAATTCGTGTTGCTGCTGATCGTATTGACGCCGGCCATGTAAAACGCGCCCCAGCCGGTTTCCGCTGCCTGCACGATCCTGCTGCCGCCCACGGTTCTCGCCCACTGCACCGTGCCGAGGCTGTTCATCTTCACCGCCAATCCGCCAAACGGTACGCCCGTGGAATAACCGGCCGCGAGATAACCTCCGTCGGCTGTCGGGATGCCGCAGAGGAATTCATCGTCCTGGGCCAGGTCGAGTGTTTTCTGAAAAGCCGTTTGCGCGAAAACGAACGATGTCGTCAGCAGGAAGGATGCGAAGAAAAAAATGCGTTGCATGCGAAATGATTTGCCGGTGCAAAAGTAGAAAATGCAAAAGCTCCAAACCCTTTTCTCATCGGGGTTTGGAGCTTTCGGAAAAACAGTCCGGCTTATTTGCCTTTCACGACGCGGAACGTTTCCGTTCCCTGCGCGCCGGTGATGCGGATCGAATACGCGCCGTCGGCAAGACCGGAAGTCTCGAGGTCGGTGCGCGTGCCGGTGATGGATTTGCTCAATACGAGTTTGCCCTGTGCGTCGAACACTTCAACCGTCGCAGCGTCACCGCTCGCGCGTACGATGGTGAGGTCCGTTGTGAACGGGTTCGGGAACAGGTTGGTGTTGCCGGAAGCTTGTTCGAAGATGCCGGTGCAGGGATCCACAACAATCACGTGCGTAGCGGAAGACCAACAGTTGTTGTTATCCGTGTACACGTAAGTGATCGTTTGCGAACCGTTGCCGGCTCCCACCGGGCTGAAGGAAGAACCGGTTACGCCGGGACCGCTGTACGTGCCGCCTGCAGGAGCGCCGCCGGTCAGCGTGAATGCCGCATCAGCCGAGCAAACCGTATCCACCGAAGAAGTGTAGGTCACCGTCGGCAGCGGATTGACCGTCAGCTGTTGTGTCGTCCATGCCGTGCAGCCGTTCGATGCAGTGGCCGTCACCGTATAAGTCGTCGTTGCCGAAGGAAATGCGTCCACCTGGGAGCCCGTTGCGGAGCTCAGCCCGGTCGTCGGCGTCCAGTCGATCGATGCAATGTTGCTGCCGGTAGCGGAAAGCAACGTGGAATCACCCGCGCAGATCGCCGGTTGTCCCGTGGTTGCGATCGTCGGCGCCTGGAGCACGTTAATGCAGAAGGTGTCCGTTGCCATGCAACCGTTCGCATCCTGCACCATTACGATCGAGCACTGGCTGCTGCTCGGACAAACGATGCTGGTCATTGCGGTGGAATTGTCATTCCATGCGAATGCATACGGCCCCGTTCCGCCGTTGACCGTCGCCATCAGCGTATCGCAAACGTTGCTGCAGATCGTGTCGTGTCCGTTCACGATCGTAGCCGTCGGCGTCGGGTTCACCGTTACGCTCACCCATGCGGTGTCGGTGCAGCCGTTCGCATCGGTGCCGACTACGGTGTAGGTGGTAGAAACGGAAGGCGCAACATCATACTGGAAGGCGTTGACGTTGCCGGGTTGCCAGTTATAAGTGCTGGTGCCGGTGGCAAGCAGCGTGGCGGTGTCGCCGTTGCAGATCGAGGAATTCGCCGTGGTAGCAGCGACGTTAGCCGCCGGGTACAGCGATACGGTTACCATGCCGGAAGCAGTGCAGCCGTTGACGTCCGTTACCATTACCGTGTAGGTCGTGCTGCCTGCCGGCGTTGCAACCGGGCTGGCGACGTTCGAAGCGCTCAGCGAACCTGCGGGCGACCAGGAATAGGAATAGCCGCCGGCTCCGCCGGTTGCCGTTCCGCCAATGGTAGTCGACGTTCCGGGACAGATGGAAACGTTGGTACCTGCATTGGCGACCAGCATGGAACCCGCGGAAATGGTGGGCGCCGGGCTGACGTTGGTTTTGGTGTAATACCAGAAATCGACGTAACCGTAGAGCATGCCGCCAAGCGAGTTGGTCGGGAACGTGTTTGCCGTACAGCCATTGCAGTAACGCATGTCCAGGTATTGGATCTGCTGTCCGACCGTCGGTGACGCGCCGAAATAATAAGAAGAGCTGCTGGAGGGGAAGAAGATCTCGCAGAGGTATTGCGTGCCCTGCGTGAGCCAAAGCGGGCTGGCAAGCGAGGTGTACGACCATTGTGTAGCAGCGCCGGAGACGGACTGCTGGGCCAGGATCGCCTGTGTGTTGAAATCGAAAAGCGTAATGGTATGCGGGTCGGAGCTCGGCTCATTTTTGCCGAAAGCCGTCACGAGAATATCTTCCGTCGGAGAGAAACGGAAACCGCGTTGCGCATCCGCTGAACCGCTCAGGCTGGTATTGGAAGTGCTGTCGGTTCCGGAGAACGGCCCGGGGAAAATGTTGATGCTCGATGAAGCCGAAGCGCTGTTGTTGCCGTAATACATGTAGAATGTACGCGTGCTGCTGGCGAAAAGCGTATCGATCTTCACCCAGATCACGGTGCTGGCGGTGTTGATGCCGGATTCGATCCAGTAGTTGTACAGCACGTTACCGGCGCAGTCTTTACCGAAACGGATATCATCACCGTTCGCATTCATCTGGCCGGCGCCGATCAGGGCCTGCGTGTTGATCGTGAGCCTGGCCTGGTAATTAACAACCAGGTTGCCGGAGTTCTCCGTGATCTGGTAGGGTTGTGAATAGCTCCAACCCGCGGGCTGGGCAAATGCCTTCGTCGCGAACAAAAGGCAAAACAGGAAGAGGGTGTAAACGTGTTTCATGTGTATGGATTAGTGCGGCCAAATTTAGTCCTTATTGACAGGGCTTTATGTCGGTTGTATCGTTTTTTTTATAATTTTGTTTAACAACCACCAACCACGAGCATGAACTACGACGGAAACAATGAGCGGTACAACGACCAGGGTGAGATTTTTTCGCGCCCGGTAAAAGCGGGTAAGCGTACCTATTTCTTCGATGTAAAAGCGACGAAAGGAAACGATTATTACCTCACGATCACGGAAAGCAAAAAGCGCTTTGGCGATGACGGACGCTTCCACTACGAGAAGCACAAACTCTTCCTCTACAAAGAAGATTTCGACAAATTCGCTGACGGACTGATGGAAGCCATCAACTTCATCCGTTCGAACAATCCCGGCGGCAACCAAAGCTATCACCAGCCGCATGGCAACGGTCAGCCGGAGGCACAGCCGATGGATGATGCACATTCGCATCAGACCAACGACGTGAGCTTCGAAGACCTCGGCAATCGCTGAGCTGAACGCTTAACTATAAAAATCCTCCGGCATCTCCCGGGGGATTTTTCTTTTTATACAACTACGTAAGCGAAAAACGCAGCAGCGCCTGCTACAATCCCATGCGATCGATCAGCTCCTGCTTTTTGCGGCGCGAAACTTCCACCCTGGAACCGTCGGACATCACGAGATGCGCATTGTCGTTGCGAACGAACGCGTGAATGTGATCGGTATTGACGAGATGCGTTTTGTGGACCCGCACGAAATTCGGCATTCCCGAAAGGAGCTCTTCGTAATCTTTCAGCGTGCGTGAAGAGAGATGCTTCTCCCCTGTTGTCGTGTAGATGTACGTGTAATTGTTGTCGCCTTCCATCCGCACGATATCCTGGAAAGCGGCGAAACGGATCTCGCTTACGCCGTGAATGGCCAGTCGCTGCTGCGACGCAGGTTGCGTGAGGTTGTTCTTCAGCGCTTCGTATCGCGCTTCCAGCCGCTCGGGCGAACGCATCCATGTCGCCAGTCTTGCCACCGCTTTCTGCAGTTCTTCGATCTCTACCGGTTTCAATAAATAATCGATCGCGCTGTAGCGTAACGCGGGAATGGCATAATGGCCGTAAGACGTCACGAAGATGATCCCGATCGACGGATCGTGCAGCTCATCGAGGAGACGAAAGCCGTTGCCGCCAGGCATTTCCACGTCGAGAAAAATAACGTCGGGACGCAGGTGCAGCGCGAGCAGCTTCGCTTCTTTCACACCTCCGGCTTCACCGATAACCTGCACATGCGGGCAATAGCGCCCGAGCAAAGTGCGGAGGACTTCGCGACTCTTGGGTTCGTCGTCTACAAGGAGGGCTTTCATTGGGGGGGCGCTCCTAAAGTACGATTTTGAACTCTTTCTGCCGGGTACTAATCGCCGTCTTGCCGCAACCGGACAAAAATATCAACGCGCGTGCCGGCAGGATTTCCCGCTTCATCTTTCAGGTCAGTGAGCTGAATTTCTGCCTGCCCGGTGAGCTGCAAACGCTCGCTCGTGATCTTTAACCCGGAGGAACGATGCGCGCTTTCGGATTTGCGGATCGCTTCGGAATGACGGCCGACACCGTTATCGGTTACGGAGATGTGCAGTGTCCGCGCGTCTTTTTTCGAGAAGCGGATCGCCACCAGCGCGTCGCCCGGCTTCTTCGGAAGCAGCCCGTGCCATACGGCATTTTCCACGAACGGCTGCACCAGCATTCCCGGCAAACGGATCGATTGCTCCAGCAATTCCGGATCGACGTCGATCGTATAACGGAACGGCCGTTCGAAACGCAGCTGCTCCAGCTCGATGTACAGTTTCAGCAGCAGCAGCTCCTGGTCGAGCGGGATCTCATCCGATTGCGACTGTTCGAGCACGATGCGGATGAGGCGGGAAAATTTCGCGAGATAATTGTACGCCTGCTCGCTGTCGTTTTTCAACACGTAATGCTGGATCGAATTGATCGCGTTGAAAATGAAATGCGGGTTCATCTGCGCACGCAAAGCCGACAGCCGGAGCTCAGCCATGCGCCGTTCCACCATCATTTTTTCTTCCGAACGTTTGCGGAGATGCTTCAACCGGAAATACGCCGCCAGCCACACGAGCACGACCAGCAGCACGGCGACCATCGAGATAAACCACCACGTCATCCAGAAGGGCGCACTGACTGTGAAATGAAAAACGGCCGGGCGATCGCTCATTTTTCCGGCGGCAGTAACCGCATATATTTCCAGGTCGTATTCGCCGGGCGACAATCCCGCGAAGGAAAGCTCACGGTTCGCGGTAGTGATCCATTCGCTGCCGGCGTGCAGGCGATACCGGTAACGCAGCCCCTGCGCATCGTGAAAAGAAATGCCCTGCAGGAAAACGCGCAATGAAGTGTCGGAGTAACCGATCGTAACGGCGTCCGTTGCGGGCAGCTGCGTTTTTCCGAAGAGGACGGCGGTGATGTACACGGGCGGCGCATCGTCCTCGCGCACCAGCTCTTTCACACGGATCCAGCATAAGCCTTCGCTGCTGCCCATCCAGAGTTTTCCATCGTGAAAAAGCAGCAGGCGCACTTCATCCGTCAGCAGTCCGTCGGCGCTGTGAAACGTACGGAAAACCGCTCCGCCGGAAATGCTGTTGAAACGACTGATCATGGTGATGCCGTTGTTGGTGCCGACCCAAACGTTGCTCCGGTCATCGACGACCAGCGCGCGGCAGGTATTGGAAGCGAGCCCGTCTTTCGAAGTGAAATGAATGGTTTTCCCGGGCGTGCGCGCAAACACGCCTTCGCCGCGCGTCGCGATCCACAGCACGCCCTGCGCATCTTCGCAGATCGCATCGATCCGGTGCGGAATTCCGCCCTGCGCCGAATCGCCGAGATAAACGGGAATTCCGTTTTCATATTTCCAGAGACCGTTGATCGCGCCGAGCCACAGCGTTCCGTCGTGACTGAAGCAAGCGGCGGTAAAGCGCACCGGCGTCGCCTGGATGCTGTCGAAGCGATTCCTGCTGCTGAACCAGAAAAGCCCGTTGTGCGAATACAGGAACGGTCGCTGCGTGCGCGGGTCGATCATCGCATCTTTCGCGTGACCGATGCCCGGGATGGCGCCGGTGCTGCGGAGCGTGGAATCGTAAAGGAAAATGCCGTGGCCGTTCGCAAGGATCGTATCGCCGAGCGCGAGAACAGCTTCGGTGGCAACGATGGGACCATCGGGCA
>CAMLEF010000232.1 GCA_946478675.1 uncultured Flavobacteriales bacterium
CACACGCCTTCGTGATCAAAATATTTCTGGATCACCCAGCCGCTGACACTGCTGCCGAGCACAGCGCCGACACCGTTCGTCATCATCATAAACAATCCCTGCGCGCTGGAACGGATCTTCGGATCGGCGCTCGACTCTACGAACAGCGATCCCGACACATTGAAGAAATCGAACGCCATGCCGTACACGATGCATGACACGATGATCATCCACAAACCGTCGGAAGGATTGCCGAATGCGAACAAACCGAAGCGCAGCACCCACGCCAGCATGGAAATGACCATGACGTTCTTGATGCCGAAGCGGCGCAGGAAAAACGGGATCGTGAGAATGAAAAGCGTTTCGGAGATCTGCGAGATGGACATGATCACCGTGGAATATTTCACCACGAGCGAATCGGCATACTGCGGCACGTCTTTGAAATGATCGAGGTAACGGTCGCCGTACATGTTCGTCAGCTGCAATGCCGCGCCGAGCAGCATCGAAAAGAAAAAGAACAGCGCCATTTTTGCGTCGGCCATCAGGCGGAACGAGCCGAGCCCCGACAATTCCAGGAACGATTTCTTTTCGGTAACGCCTTTTTGCGGCGCGCACTTCGGCAGCGTGAATGAATAAATGCCAAGCACGACCGCTGCTGCTGCTGCAATGTAAAACTGGTTGGCCGTCGCTTTGTTGCCGGTGAGGTTCGTCGTCCACATCGCCGCGATAAAACCCACGGTTCCCCAGACGCGGATCGGCGGAAAGACTTTGATGATGTCGAACGAATTCGCTTTGAGAATATGATACGCGACGGAATTCGACAGCGAGATCGTCGGCATGTAAAAGATCATCGCGAGAAAAATTACCCAGAAGAAATTCTCCGGATCGTTCACCATCGGGATGAGCGCGAGCACAACACCGCCGAGCACATGAAGAATGCCGTACAATCGTTCCGCATGGATCCAGCGATCGGCGAGAATGCCCGTGATCGTCGGCATGAAAAGTGAAGAAAGCCCGAGCGTCGTGAAGATCGCGCCGAATTGCGCCGGTTGCCAGCCCTTCGTTCCAAACCAGTAATTCGCGATCGTGATCAGCCACGCGCCCCACACGTAAAACTGCAGGAAGCTCATCACGGTAAGCCGTAAACGAATATTCATCGGGGTAATTTTTTTGCCAGCCCTAAGCTAAAGAAAACCGGGCATTCGGACATTCGTTTATTCGGGCAATCGAATAGTGGAAATTCGGAAATGGAATCCGGGGCATCTTACCGGAATGGAACAAACATCGCGGACCGCGGAAAAACGAATTTCCGAATGACCGAATAAACGAATGTCCTTAAGATCCCTTGCGCTTGTTCAGCTCATCACGAATGCGGGAGGCGCGTTCGTAGTTCTCGTCGTCGAGGGCTTTTTTCAGCAGCTCTTCCAGCTCTTTCTGGCTTTTACGGCCGAACTCGCCGCCACCGCCGGCAGCTTCCTGCAACAGGTCGAGCTCTTCGGTGGATACTTCGGACGATTCTTCTTCCTCTTCGCCTTCGGCAGCCGACTGCTCCTTTTCATCTTCGAGCACGATGCCGGCTTGCGAAAGAATGAATTCGTACGTGTAGATCGGGCATTCGAAACGAACGGCGAGCGCAATCGCATCGGACGTGCGTGCGTCGATCTCGACGTCTTCGGTGCCGTTGGAGCAGAGCAGCTTCGCGAAGAAAATGCCTTCGACGAGGTTGTAGATCAGCACTTCGTTGAGACGAATGTTGAACGATTCTGCAAAATTCTTGAAGAGGTCGTGCGTGAGCGGGCGGCTCGGCGTCATCTTCTCCAGTTCAATGGCGATGGCCTGTGCTTCGAAACCTCCGATGATGATGGGAAGTCGTCGCTGTCCTTTCGCTTCGCCCAGCACCAGCGCGTAGGCACCGGATTGGGTCTGACTATAGGAAAGGCCTACGATCTCAAGCTTGGTCTTTTTATTTCCGCTACTCACGCCGGGAGAGAGATAATGTAGTTTTAAAGATAAGGATTCCCGCGGGATCAGTGCTGCGAAGCTTTGAACTTTTTAACCGCTTCCGTTAGCTTCGGAACCACTTCGAACGCGTCGCCGACCACACCGTAATCTGCCGCTTTGAAGAACGGCGCTTCTTTATCGCTGTTGATGACGACGATCGTTTTGCTGCCGTTCACGCCGGCGAGATGCTGGATCGCACCGGAGATGCCGATGGCGATGTACAGGTTCGGGCGGATCGTGATGCCGGTTTGTCCGACGTGCTCGTGATGCGGGCGCCAGCCCATGTCTGCGATCGGGCGCGAGCAGGCGGTGGTGGCGCCGAGTGCGTTTGCGAGATCTTCGATGATGCCCCAGTTCTTCGCGTCTTTCATACCGCGGCCGGCAGAAACGACGAGCTCGGCTTCGGGCAGCGGAATGGTCGTGGTGGTGCGCGTCTTCAGCTCTTTTACCGTGATGCCGGATTTTACGCTGTCGAAGTTCGCGTTGAACGCCGCCACTTCGGGAGCAGCGCCGTCGAGCTTCACCTGGAACGAATTCGGCAGCAGCGTGATGATCTTCTTGTCGGAATGGATCGCATACACCGCCGTCGCTTTACCGGAGAACGCCGTTTTGCGCACGAGCATTTTTCCGCCTTCGATGGTCGGGTATGCTACTGCACCTGCCACCACACCGGCTTTCAGTCGCGCGGAAAGACGCGGAGCGATCGCTTTGCCGACGATATCATGCGGGAAGATGACGATCTGCGCATTTTCTGCGTTGACGATCTGTTCGAGCGCTGCCGCCCATGCTGCCGCATCGGCATTCTTCAATTTGTCGCTGGAAACGGTAAGGACTTTTTTCGCGCCTGCTTTGCCGAGATCAGCGAGCAGTGCAGCATCCGTAGCGCCATCGATGACTGCCGTAACGGTACCGCCGATCTGCCCGGCGATGTTCGCAGCGTAGTTAACGGCTTCGAGAGAGTTCTTGCGGATCTTGCCTTTTCCGGCTTCGGTATATACGAGAACTGACATGATAATAAGTTTTGAGTTCGGAGCCGGGAGTTCGGAGTTTTGAGCAATGCTCCGAACTCCCAACTCAAAACTCCTGACTGTTTTTTTAGATGACTTTCGCTTCGTTGTGGAGGAGGCTGACGAGCTCGTCCATGTTGTTCGGATCGATCATTTTGACGGCTTTGCGGCCTTCGCTGAGGCTGTAGCTGTCGACCGAAGTCAGCGTGGAGGCGTTGGCCACCGGAACTACCGCCAGCGGCTTGGTACGTGCCGCCATGATGCCGCGCATGTTCGGGATGCGGGCTTCGGCCATTCCTTTCTGGCAGCTGACGACAGCAGGAAGCTGGCACTCGAGCACTGCGGTGCCGCCATCGACGTCCACTTCAGCGGTTGCAACAGCGCCATTCACGTCGAGCTTGCTGGCGAGGGAAACGAAGGGAAGCCCCAGCATTTCCGCGAGCATGCCGCCGACCATCGAGCTGTTGTAGTCGATCGTCTCTTTTCCGCAGAGGACGAGATCGTAATTTTTGTCTTTCGCGTAAGCTGCGACCTGTTCCGCCACGAAATACGCGTCAGCCGGTTCTGCGTCGATACGAACGGCGTCATCGGCACCGATCGCGAGTCCTTTGCGGATGATCGCTTCGTTCTCGGCCGGACCGACGTGGATGAGCGTTACGGAGCCTGCGCCTTTCGCTTCTTTCAGCTCGAGCGCGCGCACCAGCGCATACCATTCGTCGTAAGGGTTGATGATAAACTGAACGCCTTGTTTGTTGAACTGCTTGTTGTCGGCAGAGAAGGCGATCTTGGTCGTTGTATCAGGAACGTTGCTGATGCAGACGAGTATTTTCATGGAGAAGAGATTTAGGCGTTTTTAAACGGAAGGCAAAAATAGCTTTTTTGGGGGGAATATTAGATTTTTGGTTACCGAATTCTCTAACCCTGATTCAGCTCATGTTTTACAAATTTTTTTCCGGCCTGTTGCCTGTGCTTCTTTCTGTCAGTTACGCTTTATTCACAGGAAGAATATGGTCTGAAGCCTTTCAACTATCCCATCATTAAAACGCTGAACGATTCCGGGGCGCTGGACATGAACCAGCATCGCACCGGCTATTGGGTTTGTTACCAGGTGGATTCCGGTTATGCGCGCGACCAGGCGAAAATGATGGATAAAGGGAATAACCTGTATCCCCCTGCGCGTATCCTGCTCTTTAAGATGACAGGCTCGTATGATCAATACGGAAAAACCGGCGAGTGGAAAATCTACAAATCATATAGCAGTTATCCGCCGATTCAGTGGGATCTGCAGGAAATTAAAAACTACCAGTACGGAAAAACCACGCACCGGAGCTCGTACTATTATTCTACGGGGAAAACCATGCATGAAGAGGTCCCGGTAAAAGACAGTGCGGAGGTGTATACCGTCAACTATTATTATTCGTCCGGAAAATTGATGAGACAATACTTTATCAGGAACGGGCAGCAGGAAGGCCATGAAAAACACTACAACTATCTCGGAATCCTGGTCGCAGATTACCTTGACCGGCATGGCGTGCAGCACGGCATTACGCGGATCTATTATTCCAACGGAAAATTATTGATGGAAGTTTTATACAAAGACGGATTACCATGGGAAATGATTTCCGCTTTCGGTCGTGACGGAAAGCCCGTCAATAAAGGAACACTAAAGAACGGCACCGGCACCATGCCCGAATTATCGGAACTGGGTACTGTTGTGCAAATGACAGAGCTACGTGACGGGTATAATGACGGAACAGTTACTACCTATTACCTCAACGGAAAAATATCCAGTGTGGCGACTTACAGCAAAGGCCGTTTGGTCGGAGTGCAAAAAATGTACAATAAGGACGGTTCGCTGCTGTGCGAATTTCAACCGGCGGAAGACGATAAATATGATCTTCAAAAGAACTATTACCCAAATGGTCAGCTGATTTGTGAAATGGAGCTGTCCCGGGATAAAATCTGGAACATCAAAGCGCTATACGACACTGCTGGAAAACCACTCGACTTCGGCAGCTACAAGAATGGAACCGGTGAATTGCGATCCTACGACGATTCCTGCAGGCTGGTCAGTGTAGCTCACTATAACGAAGGGAAACAGGATGGGCTCAGCAAAACTTTTTACCCCAACGGGAAGTTGCACATCGAAGAGTATTTTAATCGCGGCTTGCGGGACGGATTGAGAAAGCAATATGCACCGGATGGCACCCTTTTGCTACAACAAAATTATAGCCATGGCATGCTCAATGGCGTATCTGAGTTTTACCGGAAAGGAAAAGCCTTGTACTCGCTCTATTTCGTTGACGACCGTTTATGGAACGTGATTTCTATGACCGATGACAAAGGAATGCCAATGGATTATGGAAATATTAAAGATGGTTGCGGGCATTTTAAAATGTATGACGACAGCCTGAGACTGGTTTCAGATTGCGAGTACAAATTCGGTTTGCAGCACGGAACAACCATCGTGTATTATCCGGAAGGCAAGAAAAGAGCGGAATATAATTTCGTTATGGACAATATGGAAGGTAAGCAACGTTCTTTCAGAAAGTCTGGTGCATTGCTAGCGGTGTACATGACGCACGAAGGTGATTATGACGGCACCATGACAATCTACCACGACAACGGAAAAGTCTGGACACGGCGCATATATGTGAACGGCTTGCTGTGGAATGTGGAAATGAATAACGATGCGAACGGCAATCCAATGAATAAAGGCACGATCAAAAACGGTACGGGAACAATGCTTCGCTACGATGAAAAAGGAAAGCTCATTTATACTTATGAATTCCTGAATGGCCAGGGGACCAATCATATGGGTGACGAGAATGAGGATTTTTAAAGTGGCAACCACATCAATCATTAACTGCCGCGTTCCTTCTACCTTAGCGGCATGCTTTCCCCGGAAACGTTCCGTCATTCGCTTGAACATTCCTGCGCTTATGCGGGAGAGCGCGTACTGGCGGCCGTGAGCGGCGGAATGGATTCGGTGGTGCTGGCGGAATTATTCGCGCAGGCAAAAATTCCTTTCGCGATCGCGCACGTGAATTTCGGTTTGCGCGGGAAAGAATCCGACGAAGACGAACGGTTCTGCGAAACGCTGGCCAAACACTACGGCGTTGCATTTTTCGTGAAGCGCTGCAGTAAACATGATTTTTCCGCTTCCGGCGAAAATTCCAAACAGGTGGCTGCGCGAAAGATCCGTTACGTTTTTTTTAACGACGTTGCCGCGAAAGAAAATTTTGGCCTCATCGCCACCGCGCATCACGCCGACGACAGCATTGAAACGGCGCTGCTGAATTTGGCGCGCGGCACCGGGCCGGCAGGATTAACCGGCATTCCCGCGCGCAACGGAAATGTGATCCGACCGCTGCTGCACTTTTCGCGCGAAGAGCTGGCGGCATTTGCAAAGCAGCATTCATTGCAATGGCGGGAAGATTCCAGCAATGCCGGCGACGCGTACGCACGTAATCGTTTCCGCCATCATTTGCTGCCGTGGCTGCTGCACGAAATTCCGCAGGCGCACCGCGGGTTCGAAGCCAGCTTCCGCAAACTTTCCGAAACGGAACAACTGCTCGACGCGGCATTGCTGCATTGGGAAAGATCCTGCGTGATGCCGACGCCCAAACCGCGCACGCTGCAGCTCATGCGCAGAAAGCTGGACGAATTTCCGGATGCAACACTTTTTCTTCGCTTTTACCTGAAACGTTTCGGCTTCACGGATGCGCAGCTGCTTTCGCTGGAAAATTTGCTGAACGGTCCCGCAGGCACCGAGCTCCATTCGCAGGAATGGCGACTGATCTTCGACCGCGATAATCTTTTCCTCGCGGCAAAAGAAATTTCCTTCGCAACGCCCTTGCTCGAGATCCACGAAGAAATTTTCTCCGGCGATTTCCCCGACGGAAAAACCACCACCTTTGTCGACGCCGCAACGATCACCGCACCGCTTTCCGTGCGCACCTGGCAGCCCGGCGACAAACTCATCCCGATGGGCATGAGCGGTCACCGCAAAGTCAGCGACATTCTCAACGACCTGAAACTGCCCGCGCAGGAAAA
Source organism: uncultured Flavobacteriales bacterium (assembly GCA_946478675.1). The sequence goes on from CAMLEF010000232.1 coordinate 7,044, forward strand.
AGAAATTGCGCCGGTCGTCCTTTCAGGAACTGAAATTGTCTGGGTGCCCGGTTATCGCATTGCAGAAAAATTCAAAGTCACGGAACAAACGAAAAACGTTCTTCGCCTCACGATCAAAACAGTTTCAACGAACAACGCGGAAAATCCAGCCGTTTAATTTCACAAATCCCGCACCTCGCACCCACGCAACCCGCATCTCCGCACCCCATATGCAACCCGAGCAGATCCTATTCGAAGAACGACAGTACCACGGCATGAACCGGCATTCGCTGGTGCGGCGGTTGCTGCTGGCGGTATTCTGCCTGGTCGCTTACTACTGGTCGGAAAACCCGAAGCCGGTGAACCTCGAGCTGTTCCGCCTGGGCGAATACCCGGGGCGCGATCATTCGGGCCAGCTGTTTTTCGTGCTCGGCATTTCGGTGCTCGTGCTTTCGGCGCTGCTGCTGTTCGTGCTG